>JADHUY010000026.1 GCA_016784305.1 Parcubacteria group bacterium | reverse complement strand
TACAAACAGACAATGGTCCCGAGTTCACAAAGTGGTGTACACATGGGTGGTTGAGGTTAGGTATTGCCCACAGGCATGGCAGAGTGAGAAAGAGTAATGACCAAGCTCATGTTGAGAGGTTTAACAGAACTGTACAAGAGGAGTGTTTGGATCGGACAGTACACACCATTCCTTCGTTTAAAAAAGCGCTCAAACTATACTTGCCGTACTATAACAACGAAAGGACGCACATGGGTATTAATTATCAAACTCCTTTAGAAGTGATGCAAAGGTGTTGATTCTTTTACGTATCAGCGTTCCAATCCATCTCCTAATTGCAACTGGTTTTCAAATGCAATGTAAAGAATTGACGAAAGACTAAATATGACGGCCCGCTTCGTGGTATGAAGCGGGCCGCACTTATCGTTTATTGTAGCATTCGTCTTTTGCTTCGCCGTCGTGCGCCAGCATTGTGCCGGAAAGGTTTCGACAAATTTACGTGACCAAATTTTGCCAAAAAGACGAAAACATCGTCTGGCGTTGCGTGTCTCTCTTGTTCGTGCATGGTTTCTTCAATCATGCGGGATTGGACCTCCGCTCTTTTTTGCTGCATATGCGCAAACAGAGCGAGCATTTCGTCTGTGATTGCATTTGCAAACTCTTCGACGTAAGCGCAATCCTCGCCACAACCGATTCCTGCCACCTTTAGTACATCAGATCTTGTCATCTACTAGACCCCCGTTTGAAAAGTTTGAAGCGAGGTTACTGTATAACACTTTTCATAAAGTAGTCAAGGTCAGTGGTGAGTGTCTTCACAACTTAGTGAAAAAGTAGAGAGGTTTCAAGAGCGGTGGTATACTTTCAGTATGAAAGATGTTTCTGTGTTATTGGTTGCTTTAATGCTTATAGTAGGAGGGCTTTTCGGTATTGACGCATATCTAAATCCAATAGTAAATGGGAACACTCCAGCGGCGGTGATAGAGGCAATAAGCGAGAGGCAGGTTTATCAAGAGGCAGAAGGCTATGTAATAGATGTAGTGTATCCATTTACAAGAAATGGAAATGTGAGCAAAGACATTGAGGAATATATGGATGCTCAAGTTGAGTCTTTTAAGGCATTTGCTTCGGCACGCGAAAGTATAGAGTTTCCTTATGAGCTTTTCATAAGGACAGAGCTATATAGTTTTGAACCAGACATAGTAAGCTTTAAATTTACATTTTCGGTTGACACTGGTGGACCAAGTCCAAGTCAGACAGTTGCAACCAGAGTATATGATTTTAGAAGTGGGGAACTGATTGCTTTTGATAATATTTTTATTGGTGCAAGCGCACTTGAGAGTGTTGCAAGCGTGGTTTCTGCTAAACTGCTAGCTAGGGTGGATGAATTAGGCTTAAGTGAAGGCTGGGCACTGGATGGAGTAGAACCTGTTTTGGCTAATTTTGAAAATTTCGTACTAAGTGGAACGAAAATTGTATTTTTCTTTGAGCCATACAAGATTGCGCCATACGCGGAGGGTGTACAAGCTGTATCTGTCAGCATTGATAATTTAGCCGATGTAATTAGAAAAGATTTTCTTAATAGGATATGAAAAGAAAAGAGAAACACATAGTTTTGATTGTCGTTCTTTTGGTGCTTGTAATTTTTTACTATATTTTTTAAAAGCAAATCTGTGAACAATAAATTGCTAATAACAGTTGCTGTTATCGTTCTTGTGCTAATTGCCGGATGGTATTTACTTTCGCCGCTTTTTATTGATGAAGTGGTAGATGAAGGCTTCCCTGATTCTGGCGCAGCATTAACGGAAGATGAGCTTAAGATTATGGAGGAGGCAAAAGATATGCCAGATGTGGTTGTAGATGATGGTATGCCTAAGGCTATTGAGGATAGTGAGCTAGATACAGTAAAAGATGAGCAGATTAAAATAAAAGAGCCAGTTGCTCTTTCAACCGGTAAATTTGTAGACGTTGATTCTATACATCGTGGAAGTGGAGATGCCACTATATATGAGCTTTCTGATGGTTCACATGTGCTTCGGTTTGAGAACTTTAGTGTTACCAATGGCCCAGACTTGCGTGTAATACTGTCTGCAAATGAGAGTCCTAAAAATAAATCAGAAGTACAAGATGACGGGTTTGTAATGCTTGAGAAGTTAAAAGGAAATAAGGGGAATCAAAACTATAATATACCTGCTGAAGTTGACGTTTCTAAATATAAAAGTGTGGTGATCTACTGCTATCCATTTAATGTGGTTTTTTCAACTGCGAATCTAAAGTAAGAATTAAACCTCGTACCCCCAGCATATGCTGGGGGTTTGTGTGTGGTGCCATGAATGGCGGTTGTTATTTTACAGCAAAGTCTTGCCCTCTTTGCATTTGTTGTTCAAAGACTGGGAAGAGTCTTCCTCCCGACAGAGAGTGCCAAAGCCTCATCGTTGATGATCTTCTTATTTCAACAAGGTCCCACGTAACCGAACATATGGTGCACACAGCGAGCCCCAAGACTGTTTTATTACAGGCAGTAGTATAATTTTGAACCGCTTGACGTACACTCATTTCCCTTTGGCAGTAGCATCTTACAGTTGGTGGCAGGTTGCCCATTTTCTACCTCTGATTTATTGTGCAAACTGACCAAATTTAGCATACACGCAAAAATCGGACAATGTACAAAAAGCGCACAATGCTATATAGTGGCTCGTAATATGAATCAAGTGACAGGAACAATACTTGTTGGTGCGCTTGCTGGTGCTATTGCTGGAATTGGTACATCAGCTCTTCTGGATAAAGAAAAATCCCAAGACGAATACATAAAGGCGTTTTATGCTACAGAGACCGCTGTGATGGTAAGCCCCCACGGGCTTCGCAAAAAGATGGATAAAGGAGATAAGAGCTTTATTCTTGTTGATTTAAGGAGTCCTGAAGAGTACGAGCGCGAGCATATAATAGGTGCTGTGAATATTCCAGCATACAAAGATCCTGAAACATCGGCATATGGAGATGTGGAGAGGATAGTAAATAGTTTCCGCACTCTTGTAGAGGAAAACCCTGGAAAAGAAATCATAGCTTATTGCTACAGCATTCCTTGCATGACTGGAAGGAAAATTGGGAATATGCTTGCCGGGCATGGCATCTTTGTGAAAGAGCTTGGGGTAGGGTGGAATGAGTGGAGGCATTTTTGGACTCTTTGGAATCATGAACATGAATGGGATAAGACAAATGTTCTCGACTATATTTCAGTAGGGCCTGAACCTGGAGAGCCGAAGATAAAGAATGACAGTACGTCTTGTCCTATTGAAGGCGAATTTGGTTGTTAACAGCGAGCGGTTTGCGTGCAAGTTATGAGGGGCTATGATTAGAGAAAGTTAATCATTTTTACATGAAGAAATTAAATAAAAACGAGAAAGTAGCCGTATTTGTATCATTAACACTTGTCGCGGCATTTTTCCTTGTTGGGTTTGTGAGCGCATTAATTAGTAAATTGAATATGCCAGATGAAAATGTGGAGGTAAAAGAGGAAGTGGTGGGTACACCAGTACAGGTTGGAGCTTCTAACTTAGACGCTCGTGACTTGGTAGTAGGAGATGGAGATGAAGCGGTGTCAGGAAAATTGGTTTCAGTTCACTACACTGGGACACTTGATAATGGAGAAGTGTTTGATAGTTCCGTTGCGCGTGGCACTCCTTTTGAATTCACACTTGGAGTAGGTCAAGTCATACAAGGTTGGGACTTAGGGGTTGCGGGTATGAAGGTTGGAGGGAAAAGGGTTCTTGTTATTCCACCGGAGCTTGCGTACGGCGCAGTAAATGGGCACCCACTTCAGACGGAGACACTTAATTTTGAGGTTGAGCTTTTGGGTATAAAGAATAGCAATCTATAAGAATTCAGCTATACTCTCGGCATGTTGCCGAATAAATTTAAATTAGAGTCGCCGTACAAACCAGACGGCGATCAGCCAGAAGCGATAAAGTCGCTTCTTGCTGGTGTAAAAAATGGAAAAAGACACCAAACTCTTTTGGGGGTTACTGGCTCTGGAAAAACATTTACTGTTGCAAACGTGATAGAGGGCTTTCAAAAGCCCACGCTTGTAATAGCACATAACAAGACTCTCGCGGCACAGCTTGCACAGGAGTATCGCGAGTTTTTCCCAAATAACGCTGTTCATTATTTTGTATCGTATTATGACTACTATCAGCCGGAGGCATATATGCCAGGCTCCGATACGTATATAGAAAAGGAAGCACAGATAAATGAGGAGATAGAGCGACTGCGTCATGCTAGCACTCAGGCACTTCTAACTCGCAAAGATGTAATTATCGTTGCGTCTGTTTCTTGTATATACGGCCTTGGCTCACCTGAAGAGTATGAGAAGGTGCATCTAAAGGTTGAGAAGGGAAAGGGGCTTAAGAGGGCAGATTTTGTACGAAAGCTAGTAGGTATATATTTTGAAAGAACCACAGCAGACCTAACACCAGGGAAATTTAGGGCTATAGGAAATAACATAGAGATAATGCCCACTAATGAGAAGGTGATTTATCGCCTAACTCTTACTGATAGCGTCGTTGCTTCTATTACCGAGATAGATGCTATTACGAGAGAGATAATAGGTGAACATGATTCTTTCTTTCTCTTTCCAGCTAAGCACTACGTTACCCCAGAAAAAGAAAGAGACGCTGCAATAAATGACATCAAAGCGGAGCTTAAGGGGCAATTAGAATATCTTGAAAGCGCAGGAAGAGTTCTTGAGGTGGAGCGCTTGAAAAGGCGCACAAAGCATGACCTTGCTCTTATTCGTGAGATTGGATATTGCAATGGCATTGAAAATTATTCTAGACACTTTGATAGGCGAAGTGCCGGAGAGCCACCACACACACTTCTTTCATATTTCCCGCATAGAGCAGATGGCACACCTGATTTCCTAACGGTGATAGATGAGTCGCACGTGACTATCCCACAGCTATCGGGTATGCACGCAGGAGATCGCTCCAGAAAAGAGACTTTGGTAGCGCACGGTTTTAGGCTTCCTAGCGCAATAGATAACAGACCGCTTGAATTTTCCGAGTTTGAAGAGAGAGTTGGCGAGACTATTTATACCTCGGCAACTCCTGGAAAATATGAGCTAGGGCAGGCTGGCGAACCAGTGGAGCAAGTAATACGTCCAACAGGGTTAATTGACCCGGAAATTATCATTCGTCCAGTTGTTGAAGTTGGAAGCTATATTGGGCAAGTAAAAGATTTTATTGCAGAGACAGAGGGTGTCGTGAAAAGCGGTGCGAGAGTGTTGGTAACAACTCTCACTAAAAAAATGGCAGAGGATTTAAGCGAATTTTTAAAAGAGCGGGATATAAAGGCAGAGTATTTGCACAGCGATGTAAAAACGATAGATAGAATTACAATTCTTACAGATTTTAGAAAGGGCGTATTTGACGTGCTTGTTGGGGTGAATCTACTTCGTGAAGGCTTAGACCTTCCGGAGGTTGAACTAGTAGGAATACTTGACGCAGACAAAGAAGGGTTTCTCCGCTCAGAGACTTCTCTTATTCAGACCATTGGGCGTGCTGCTAGAAACGTGAATGGGCGGGCAATTATGTATGCGGATAATGTAACAGGCTCAATGGAGAGAGCAATAGGTGAAACTAATAGGCGACGTAATCTTCAGCTTGCCTACAACAAGAAGCATAAAATAACTCCAAAAAGTATAAGTAAAGCAATTCATGACATTACGGACCAGATGAGGAATGAGCATCAGAAGGCAGTGGTAAAGCTTCTTGAGATAGACAGAGAGTTGTATAAAAAGAACCCAAAGAAGATTATTTCAGCTAAAAGAAAGGCGATGGAGGTTGCTGTCAAGATTCTTGATTTTGAGACAGCAGCAATCTTACGCGACGAGATAAAAGAACTGGAGGCCAACTAAAAGTTGGTTATAAATAAGGAAGTAACTCACAAGAGGCGTTAGCTTTTAGTTTGAATAACTGCTTCATCTCTATAATCCAAAATGATGGACGTCCGACGTCCATCATTTTGGATTACAGTTTAAGTGGAAGTGGCTTTAGGGCTCTGTATAGCTAAAATTTGCGACCCAGCCGGCTGGGTCGCAAATTTTGGCTTATCCTATAGTGTTTCTACCTACCGTTTGTAGGCTTTTAGTGAAGTTACGGCCATTGTCAGTAAGAGTAGCGCTACCAACCAGCTAACCCAAAGTGGTACTACCCACGTTCCTACAATTAAATCCCACTCGTAGTACGCTCGTACAGCATGAAGCGAGCCGGCAAATAGAAATATGATTGCGGCACACACAGTATAGAACTTTGAACTCATTTTTAACATAAAAAATATCTTAACTTTTAATATACTAATTGTACGTTGCTTTTTCACGCAATTTGGCATGTGTGTGGATAATTGATACACTAGGCCGACATGCACCCCCAATAGGCCGTGGCCGGGGGCGTTTGTGGTGTTTAGAGAAATAGTGAGGGGAGCGAACATATTTCTCTTAACCCTGTTGAATTTCTCGCGAAAGCGAGGACAAGCGGAGCGGATTCAACTAGGGTCAGTTAGCTTAACGAGAAACTATGAATGACAAAATAATCATAAAAGGCGCTAAGACGCATAATTTAAAGAATGTAGATGTTGAGATACCGCGAAACAAAATGGTGGTTTTTACGGGTATTTCAGGATCTGGAAAATCATCGCTTGCTTTTGATACTATTTTTGCAGAAGGGCAGAGGAAATACGTAGAATCTCTTTCATCATATGCGCGTCAGTTTTTGCGTCAGATGCAAAAGCCAGATGTAGAAGAGATAACTGGCCTTTCGCCCGCCATCTCAATTGACCAGAAAAGTCGTTCAAACAATCCTCGCTCAACCGTGGCGACTATTACAGAGATATATGATTATTTAAGGATTTTATATGCACGCATTGGTCAGCCGTATTGTTTGCACCATAATGTACCTATAAAAAGACTCTCACACGAGGAGATTATGGGAATTATTCTTAAGTCAATTGAGACTGTTGATATAAAGAAAAGCAGTAAAAAAGTTCTAGGTGCAGAGTATAGTACTCTTAAGCTTGGGATTTATTCTCCAGTAGTTGTGGGCAGAAAAGGAGAATACTATCAACTTTTATATGATCTATTAGGAAAAGGGTATGAGAAGGTAAAGATAGATGGATCTATAAAAAAACTTCGTGAGAAGATAGTTTTAACAAAGACCAAGAAGCACGATATAGACGTACTAGTGGATGAGATTTTTATAAGTGAATT
>JADHUY010000025.1 GCA_016784305.1 Parcubacteria group bacterium | reverse complement strand
TAAAAGAATGGGTTCTTTCCCTTAAACTTGAAAAAGTGCTAAGCAAAGAAGAAATTCTGGCCCTTTACCTAAATGAAACTCCATACGGTGGGAGCATTTATGGAATAGAGGAAGCCAGCCAAGCCTACTTTGGAAAATCGGCAGCAGACATAACCCTAGCTGAGTCTGCATACCTAGCAGCCCTTCCACAAGCTCCAACTTTTTACTCTCCGTATGGCAACAACAAAGATCGTCTTGAGAGTAGAAAAAACCTTGTGCTTGAAAAAATGCTTGAGAACAAATTCATAACCGAGGCAGAATACAAAGAAGCAATGGAGGAAGACGTGGCCTTTGACCCGAGAACAGACCTTGGTATTAAAGCGCCGCACTTTGTTTTTTATGTAATACAAGAGCTTGAAGAAAAGTATGGGGAGCGCGCGCTTGAAGAAAGAGGTTTTAGAGTAACAACAACCATTGACTGGGAACTTCAAAAGAAAGCTGAAGAAATAGTAAACACCTATGCGCTTGAAAACGTAGATAAATACAATGCAGAAAACGCAGGGCTTGTTGCTGTTGACCCAAAAACTGGAGAAATCCTTGTAATGGTTGGATCACGCGACTATTTTGACGAAGGTATTGATGGAAACTTTAACGTCACCATCGCAAAAAGACAGCCTGGTTCAGCGTTTAAGCCCTTTGTATACGCCACAGCATTTAAAAAAGGTTACACACCAGAGACTGTTGTATTTGACCTAAGGACACAGTTCGCCGCTAAATGTGAACCATATAACTTCACAAGTGAAAACGAATGTTACTCTCCAACAAACTATGACGGCAACTTCCACGGACCGATATCTCTTCGTAATGCCCTTGCTCAATCAGTTAACGTTCCAGCTGTTAAGGTCCTATACCTATCTGGGTTAAGCGATTCCCTTAAGACCGCAAAAGACCTCGGTATATCAACTTTGACTGACATAGGTCGCTATGGGCTGACTCTCGTGCTTGGAGGTGGTGAGGTTACTTTACTTGATATAACAAGCGCATACGGGGTATTCGCAAATGATGGTGTTAGAAATAGCCACGCAAGTATACTTCGTGTGGAGGACATAAACGGTGTTGTGGTTGAAGAGCTTAAAAGACGACCGGTTAAGGTTCTTGAACCACAAATTGCAAGACAGATCTCTGATGTGCTGTCTGACAATGACGCGCGCGCGCCCGCTTTTGGTGAATACTCTTTTCTGCGCTTCGGAGATACTGACGTCGCAGCAAAAACCGGTACCACCAACGACTTCAGAGACGCTTGGATAGTTGGGTATACTCCAAGTATTGCTGTTGGTGCGTGGGCAGGAAATAACGACAACAGCGCTATGGAAAAAAAAGTAGCTGGTTTTATAATTGCTCCTCTTTGGAACGCATTTATGAAAGAGGTTCTAGCAAAGTACCCGAAAGAAGAATTTAAGGTTCCACTTACGACAATAGACGAAAATACAAAGCCAATACTAAAAGGTGAATGGCGAGGTGGAGAGAGATTTATTATTGATTCAATTAGCGGGAAAATAGCGACTGAATTTACCCCTGTTAGCTTACGCGAAGAAAAAGTTGTGACTGAAGTACATTCAATTTTAAAATGGGTGGACAAAAAAGACCCGACCGGCCCCATACCAACAAATCCAGAGAAAGATTCGCAATTTACCCTATGGGAATATCCTGTACTTAAGTGGGCAAAAGAAAACGGTATCATTTCACAAGACGGAAGTTTAATAATACCAACAGATTTTGATGGCATACACGGACCAAGTCTATCCCCCTCTGTAGAGCTCATTTCTCCCCAAGAAGGCAGTTCATACAACAGAAGCTCAACTGTGACCGCAACGCTTGGACTTGACTCAAAATTCCCAATCTCAAAGGCTGACTATTTTGTGAATAATGTATTTGTAGGCTCATCAACGAGAGCTCCGTACTCACTGAACATAAACCTTAATACCGTATCTGACATTGACAGAAGGAACGTGCTTAGAGTTGTTGTTTACGATTCTGTTTTAAATAAAACTTCAGACGAAGTCATCTTTACAACACCTCTATAGACCAGGGACAATCTTCTCAACTTTAATATTGTATCTATCCAGCTTACTGTTTAAACTTTCCACAATTTCCTTCTGGTTAATTAACACTTCATTCTTAACGACTCCACTTCCGTTTATATACACAATCCCACTTCTATACTTTATTTCAACAGAGCCTGTCGGGATAGAAAAATAAGAAAGCACTTCCTCAAACTTTTCCCTTACTGTCTTCTCCTTAGGAGTAAGCAAAGAGAACTTTTTTAAGTATGATGTAAGATTTTTCACTACCGGTTCATTGGCATAACTAAATACAAGAACGAGTCATCGGACACACCTTTTATGATTAGAGGCTTCCCAAGTCCACTGAAGGACATAGACACACTGTCAGATGTTATGGACGGAAATGAATCAGCCACGTATCTGTTATTAAAATTAATATCCAACTCCTCTCCTGTCACAGAAGCATCAATGTCATCAAACGTCTCTCCAACCTCATCAGACCTAGCACTCATTGTGAATGCTTTCTTTTCTGGATATATGTGAAAACTTGTTTGGTTAAACCTATCAGAAAATATATTTAATTTTTTTAGTGCATTTAACACATCCTGTTTAAGCGCAATTACTTCTGTCGTGATTTCTTTTGGAATTATTTGTTTATAGTCAGGGAATATCCCGTCAATTAACCTTGATGTTATAACAACATTTTCTGTTGAAAACACCGCCTCTGATTCTCCGAGTGCAATAGAGATAGTATCTTCTTTAGAATTTGAAATTATTCTCACCAACTCAATTGCGTTTTTATATGGAATTATTGTTGGGTTAATTATGCTTTTATCTGTTTTATTCGATATTTTTTTCTCAGCAAGGCGAAACGAGTCTGTGGATACAAAAACTATATCGTTTTGGTCTTGATATATATACACACTTGCAAGCTCTGGCTTAATTGTCGTATTTGAAGCGCTATAAACAACAGAGTTAACACCATTTATTAACTGGGTTTTACTTAATTCTAATGTTTTTTCTACTGAATTATTTTTAGGTGTAGGAAAATCCTCAATTGAAAATGTTTTTAAAGTGGTTTTACTCTCTTTTGTGTTTATTAAAAGGTTATTTTCTTTGACCTCAATAGAAATAGCACCCCTTGTATTTGTATTTTGTATTGTTGTGTAAAGAAGTGATGCAGACACAGCAACACTCCCTTTTTTTGCAATACTTGATGGAACTGTTGCCTCAACAGCAATATCAAGGTTGGTTGAATATATTTTAAATTTATCAGAGACACTGAGTAACACACAACTAAGTATTGGTAATGTTGGGTTTGTCCCAGCAATCCTCTCTGTAGAGTTAAGTGCATTTAGGATGTCTTCTTTTGAGCAAGTAACTTTCATAAGTATTTTTCTATATCTAAACTACTTTTACTATTAAGGTGGTTGATAAGTGGATTACTTTAAATATTGTTGGTGGTTATAGCTTAGACAGTAATTTTTATTTAACAAGCTGTTGGTAAAATATGGGGATTTCTTTTTTCTATACATATTCATTCTACTTCTGTTTATAAGTTTTTATTAAGCAACAGGTAAACAACAGGTTATTAACAGTATATTAATGTAGTAATCCACGGATTTGGTCTATTTCCTGCACTAAAGAATTACTAGTTTTAAGTTCTCTTTTGATTTTCTCGCACGAATGGATTACGGTCGTGTGGTCTCTCCCACCAAGTCTATCTCCTATACTTGGATATGAAATCCCAAAGTCCTCTCTTAAAATGTACATAATAAGTTGTCTCGGTTTAACGACCTCTTTCTTTCGTGTTTTGTCATAAATACTTTGCTCTTCTATTTCATAAAAGCTAGAAATTTTCTGAACGACTTCTTTTGTGGATATAGTTTTTTTAGGTTTTGTGCTGTTTTTGATAACAGAATGCACTTCTGTGGAGCTTAGAATCTTTCCTTTTAATTGAGACTGGCATATTAGAGAGTTCAGCGCTCCTTCGAGTTCACGGATGTTTCCTTGAACTTCGTTTGCAACATATGAAATAGTTTCATCAGAGATAATAAAGTTATTTTGCGCCGCTTTCGCCTTTAAAATAGCAATTCTGGACTCGGAATCCGGAGAAGGTATATCTGCTATCATTCCTGCGTTAAACCTTGATTTTAACCTATCTTCAAGGCCTGGGATGAAGTTGGGGTGTTTATCTGATGAAAATATAATCTGCTTGTTGTTATCATAAAGTGCGTTAAAGAGGTGAAAGAGTTCCTCTTGGGTTTTCTCTTTGTTCGCTAAGAATTGAATGTCATCCATAATCAAAACATCATATTGCCTATACTTTTCTTTAAAAGTGTTTGCCTTGCCGTTTTGTACAGAGGTTGTGTAGTCTATTGCAAACTTTTCAGAGGTTGCATAATAAACTTTTTTTGATGGGCTCATCTTTTTTACATAGTTGCCAACAGCTTGGATTAAAGGAGTCTTGCCGTGACCTGTGTTTCCATATATGAAAAGAGGGTTGTAAACAATTCCAGGTTTTTGTGTAATTGCTTGAGCAGCTGCGTGTGCAAGCTGATTAAAGTCTCCTACTATAAAAGTGTCAAACGTGTAGCGCGGGTTTAAATTGTCGTTTTTATTTATGTAAAGATTTTCTAGTGGGAGCTCTACTACATTTTGTATGGTTTCCTTCCTCTCTTTCTCTTTTCTCCTTTCATCTTTTACGATTGAATATTCAATACCTCGCACATCCTCGGAGAAACCACGGAGTGTTTTTATTAGGAATCTATGGTATTTTGTCGCAAGCCAATCTTTTACGAATTGATTAGGAACTCCCACTATAACAGTACCCTCATCAACCCTTAGTATGTGAGTGTTTTTAAACCAAGTACTAAAATTCGCCTTAGAAATGCTGAGTTCAATCTCAACTAATGTGTTTTCCCAAAGTGCTTTAGTATCTGTCATAATTGAATGGATGATAGTAGGAACATTATAGCTGTATGGTAGGAATGTAAAACTTGCGCCAAAGGTTCACTTATGTTAATAAACTGTTTACAAACTGTTAATATAGATTGAGTGGGTAATTAGGAGGAGTAGAAATATATAAACTATGTCAAAAACATATCAGCCAAAACAAAGGAAAAGAAAACGAACTCACGGGTTTTTAGTTCGTAAACGTACACCGGGGGGAGCTAACATACTTTTAAGAAGGCGTAGAAAAGGACGGGCGAAACTTGCAGTTTAGCCATTTAAGCAAGATGTTGTCTCAAAAATACAAGCTTTCTAGAGACGAAATAGAAGATGTAATGAAGCGCGGGAAGTCCTCAAAAGGCAGGTTTTTAGCTGTTAAATATGTGAATGGCGGAGATGCAGCAAAAATTTCAGTAGTTGTTTCAAAAAAGGTATCAAAAGGCGCAACAAAGCGAAATAAGGTAAAAAGAAGGGTAAGAGAAATTGCAAGAAAATTTATTAAGGAAGGAAGGATGCCAAATGGCTCTTTTGTAATAATTGCACTACCAGACGCACTTGACGCTTTAGTCGCGGATATGTCTGAGGATCTATTTGCTGTCTTGAATAGAAGCACCGCCTAGGCTAGAATAGGCAAATGCTAGTCAATGCCTTTAGCACTCTAATAACTGACCCGCTTTACAACGGGCTTATTTTTTTGGTGTCCGTAGTCCCTTTTGGGGATGTTGGTGTAGCTGTTGTCATTTTGACAGTTCTCGTAAAAATCATACTTTTGCCGTTAGCTCACAAATCAATTAAAACCCAAGCAATAGTGAAGAAAATTGATCCAGAGATAAAAGTAATACGTGAGAAGCATAAAAAAGACAAACAAGAGCAAGCAAAAAAGACTATGGAGCTCTACAAAAAGTACAGTATCAATCCACTTTCAGGGCTGCTTCTAATAATTATACAAATCCCTATTATCCTCGGACTTTATTTAGTATTTTTAAATGGAGGGCTACCAGATATAAACACGGCTCGCTTATATTCATTTATTAAAATTCCGGACATTGTGACCATGGATTTCATCGGGCTTATTGATATAGGAGGAAAAAGTATTGTGCTTGCGCTTATTGCAGGAGTAGCTCAATTTATACAGGTTAATCTTTCATTGCCAAAGACAGAGAAAGTAGAAAATCCAACACTTAAAGAAGATTTGATGTATAGCTTTAATTTACAAATGCGCTACGTCCTGCCATTTATTGTCGGAGGCATTGCATACTTTATATCAGCAGCGGTTGCGCTTTATTGGGCCACCAGTAATATATTCGCAATTGGGCAAGAGATATTTGTGCGAAGGAAAATAATAGATAAAATGGATGCAAATGATAGTGTATGAGCAAAGAGAAAATACAATCTACGATAGAAGAGTTGCTAGATTGTCTGAATGTTAAGGTTGACTCTTTTGATGTCAAAGAGTCAGATCTACACCCCATCTTTCTAGTCCGCTCCCCTGACTCGCGTATGCTTATAGGCTCTGGGGGAGAGAGTTTAAAGGCGCTTAACTACTTAGCAAAAAAGATTGTAGAGAGGAAAGTTGACGGTGAGCATAGGTTTCTAATTGACGTCAACAATTATCATTCCAAAAAGATTGATGAGCTAAAGATGCAAACAAAAATACTCGCAGAAAGGGCTCGGACCTTTAGGCACGATGTTGAGTTAAGTCCCATGAACGCATACGAAAGAATGATAGTGCACTCTTTGCTTGGCGAGGATAAGGAACTTTCCACCAGATCAGAAGGAGAAGGTAAATTTAGAAGAGTGATTATTTGTTATAAGGACGAGGGTGTTGGTGTTGAGCAAGCTGTAGAATAATACAACTTACTATAAAGTACTTATTGTAGTTGTGGCGGTTAGGTTTGGTTCTTTAATACGCAGACTCCAAAGCGTTAGATCTTTTTTGTTGGTGAAAAATATGTGAGACTCTTTCTCATCTAGAAACATATTTGTTATATCTAGTTCGTACCCTTCAGCTTCAAAATCAAAAAACAATTCCCCTTCTCCGGTCAAGACATCATACTTCCAAATGTCATCTCCAAAGGAAACCAATCCTTTGTACCAATCATCTGGGTAGGTTGCCTCTTCTCCAGAGAAAGAGGATGCACAGTAGACCACACCATCTTTAAGCGTACTCCACACGCATTTTTCGGCGAGGGCCGTAAAGTCAATAACTATTTGTGAGTAGTCCTCGCCTACTGCATGTAGTGTCGTACCAAGAGTACTGCTTTTTGAGTATAGTATGTCTCCAAAATTTGGACTCACCAATGAAATTAACCCTCGCACTTCAGATAGTCGTTTTTCGGTTATTCC
>JADHUY010000024.1 GCA_016784305.1 Parcubacteria group bacterium | reverse complement strand
CAAGAGTGCCACTTTTATACTTCTTTCTAAGATTTTTTATCTCAAGCGCTAGAATCATAACCTGGCTAGTATAGCATGTGTGCTCGACTCCTATTCACAATTACACACTCACCAAATACTTCCAGCATACTGCAAGTTCTTTATGGAAATTTTTGCGACTCAATCGAGTGAGTCATAAAATTTGGCTCTTTAAAGCTCTCTAGCGGATTGAGGTGTATCCACCAACTACTCCTTTTTTAGAGAGAACAATCTGCCACAAATTATTGCGCCGTGCCCTGAAAGTAGCTGCAGAAAGTAATAAGTAATATTTCCACATCCTGTAAAACCTTTCATCGTAGTTTCCTTTAATACTTTCCCACCCACTATCAAAATTCTCAAACCAAGCCATTAAAGTTTTGTCATAATCCGCACCGAAATTGTGCCAATCCTCCATCACAAAATACCCTTCAATTGCTTCAGAAACCTGTGTAGCTGACGGAATCAAACCATTCGGAAATATATATTTATGTATCCAAGGGTCGGTTGCTACCGCAGAAATATTAGCACCAATCGTGTGAAGTAATAGCAAGCCACCATCTTTAAGTGACTTACTAACAACTTCCATAAACTCTCTATGATTTTTGTACCCAACATGCTCAAACATACCAATAGAGACGATATGATCAAACTTCTCGTCTAAATCCCTATAATCTTGAAGCCGTATCTCAACAGAAAGTCCTTTTGTGTTTTCTCTTGCAAGCTTGAGCTGCTCTTTTGAGACTGTAATACCAACAACCTCCACTCCATACCTCTCTGCTGCAAACTTTGCAAAGCTTCCCCATCCACAACCTATATCAAGAACTCTTTGACCTTCTTTAAAATTGAGTTTCCTACAAATCAAATCGAGCTTTGCCTCTTGTGCATCATCTAAATTGCTCGCTTCTTTCCAGTATCCACAGGTGTAGACCATTCTCTTATCAAGCATTACTTTATACAAATCATTCCCAGCGTCATAGTGCACTTCTGCCACCTCAAACGCTCTTTTAACACTCTGTAAGTTCAGTAGTTTTGCTTTAAGGCGATAGAAAAACACACCAATCTTAGTTATTTTACTTTCAACCCTTACTGCAAAAATCTTTGAAAAAAAAGTGGATAAATCCTCCACCTCCCACCAGCCATCCATATAACTCTCACCAAGTGCAAGTGTCCCACCCGAAAATACGCGGTCATAAAACCTCTCATCTAAGACTTTAATATCGTATGGCTTGTCACCATTTATGGTTATATCCGCCTTATCAAGCAAGCTCTGCGCCCTTTTCTTACTATTCATACTATTACTCTCTTAAAAATTGAAATCTCTTCTTATTTTCACCACCTACTGTAACAATTTCTTCAAACATTGAAAGCGGGCGAACCCACAATTTTGACTCCTTATTTTCATATAGCGATTCATACACTACAAGCTCCTCTAGTGTCTCAGAGTGTTTTGCTACGCCTAAGACGCGATACTCACTACCCGTCTTTGAGTGCCTATACACTCCGAGACGAATCATATAACTAAACTTGTAAAGACAATTAGCGTCGCAAGCGCGTAGACCGCTTTGTGTAGCATCTCAGTAAGGATTGCATTTACTCCCCATGTCCACGGAGGCCCGGCAATTCCAAGAAGTGGAACTATGATTAGCCCTTGTAGCCATACAATCAGGAAATATAAAACGAGCACCGTATAAAAATCCATAAATCCAAAATATTCAAAAAACGCAAGAGGGAAGCCGAGTGCTGTGCCGTAACCAAAGTGAACCACGTAGCTAGCTAGACCCTTCATCCATTTATTTAATTTATTAAAATTAAGATGAAAAATCTTAAATAGAGCTACGGCTGGTGTGTAACTTATGGGGCGCTTCTTTATGCGAATCTCAATCTCCTGCCCAACTGTCATCACAATAGTTCCGAAAAATGCTGAGATAAAACTTAAGATTAAAAGTGTGATTATACTCATTTTCTTTTTGCCACCCTCCTTACGGCTTCTTTAATACTATTTTCACCCATCTCGTAGTACTCCACAAGCTCCTCCGGCTCGCCTGACTGCCCAAATTGATCCTGCATTCCAATAAACTCAATAGGTACTGGGTAGTTTTTAGCCAAAAATTCTGCAACCGCCGAGCCCATTCCACCAGCAACTTGATGCTCTTCCACTGTAACAACAGCCCCCGCATCTTTGACAACCTTTAAAACCGCCCCCTCATCTAGTGGCTTAATAGTGTGAAGGTTAAGAACACTAACTGAAATTTCGTCTGAAAGTCCGCTAGCCGCACAAAGAGCCTTATACGTAAGTGGGCCTGTGGCTATTATCGCTACTTCTGCCTTTTCGCTCTCGTAAAGTAGGTTTGCTTTTCCAATTTCAAAAGGGGAGTCGGCTGTTGTAAAAATAGGAGTTTTAGAGCGCGAAAAACGCAAGTACACCGGCCCGTCATATTTCGCAGCGGCGACTGTCGCCTTTCTTGCCTCTTCTACATCAGCAGGATATACAACAGTCATATTTGGTTGAACTCGCATAAGCGCAATGTCTTCAAGCTGTTGATGCGTCGCACCATCTGGCCCAACAGAAACCCCTGCGTGCATTCCGCAAATTTTAACTGGTAGATTCGGTAGGGAAATCGTAGTTCGTATTTGCTCGTTGTTTCTACCAGGCGAGAATGCAGCGTATGAAGTTATGAATGGAATCTTACCGTAGTTTGCAATACCTGATGCAACTGTCGCAAGGTTCTGTTCTGCCACACCTATCTCAATGTAGCGACTTGGAAACTCCTCCTTAAACCAATGTGAGCGAGTAGACTCGGCCAAGTCTGCACAAAGAAGTACCACCCTATCGTCTTTCTTTCCGGCTTCAATTACACCACGCCCAAAGCCATCTCTCGTTGAGCCTTGTTCAAGAGACTCTTTATTTAAAACGTCTTTAACTAATTTTGCATTTGGAACTATCATATATATCACTCTTGGTCATAGCACTCTATTGTGCCACCAAGTGTCCTTAGCTCACGCAAAAACTTATCTGCTTCCTCCTTCTTTGGTGGTTTGCCGTGCCATTTGTAGTCAAATTCAATTTCCTTTATTCCCTTGCCCGGAATGGTGTGTGCAATTATTACAGTTGGCTTCTCAAATATTGCTTTTGATTCTTCTACTGCATTTATAAACTCAGATATGTTATGCCCGTCTACTTCAATGACGTGCCAATTAAACGCCCTATATTTATCCGCAAGTGGCTCAAGTGGCATTATCTCTTCCGTCATTCCATTTATTTGAATATTATTTCTATCTATTACAGCTGTTATATTTGAAAGTTTGTTATTACCAGCAAACATAGCCCCTTCCCAGAGATTCCCAGCTTGATGCTCAGCGTCACACATTAAGCAGTACACTCTAAATTTCTTGCCGTCCATTCTCGCGCCGTAAGCAATGCCAGCGGCTTCCGAGAGTCCAGAACCAAGTGGGCCGGACGTTGTCTCAACACCTGGAAGCTTCTCGCGCTCGGGATGTCCCTGCATACGTGAGCCAAACTGTCTTAAAGTTTTAGCTTCTTCAATTGAGAAATAACCAGCGTGCGCCATTGCAGAGTATCTTATTGGGGTGATGTGCCCATTTGAAAGAATAAGTCTGTCTCTTTCTTCCCAGTCAGGGTTTTTAGGGTCATGATTTAGGATATGAAAATAAAATGCAGTAAAAATATCCGCCATACCAAGAGGTCCTGCCGTATGTCCCGAGCCGGCAGCCACAAGCATTTCTATTAGAGTCTCGCGGATCTCTACTGCCTTGGCGTCTAACTCACATGCTTTTTTATCATCAATCGTACTCATCTCGATTATTTTAAAGGTTTTTTAAAGATTCAACTGTTTCTTTTATATTACCACTCTTCCAAATTAGAGAACCCGAAACTAGTCTATTTGCACCAGCATCTATTAAAGCTGGCGCGCTTTCAAGGTTAACTCCCCCATCAACACTGATTATAATTTCAGGGTACTTGCTTCTAAAGGAAATAATTTTCTCTATTGTGCGCTCATCAAACACCTCGCCTTGATATCCAATGCGAGCTATCCCCATAAACTGAACGAAGTCCACAAGATCCATGACTTCTTCTAATTCATTATTTTGTGTATCTATATTTATCGCAACCCCTAATTCAACTCCACTATGACGCATTTTCATCAACTCTTCTTTCGGATTTTTTAAACTCTCTAAATGGGGGACTAGCCGTTTTGCACCAGCTCTTGCCCAGACACCAGCCACATCGGTAGGACTTTCAACCATTAAATCTATTTCAAAATCTATTTCATTAGCGTTTGGAATAAGTGCCGGTATGCTGTCCCCTTCTTTATATGGCCAACTTACACTATTCACAAACTTCCCGTCCATTAAATCTATTTGTGCCGTCTCTACGACTCCCACCAATTTAGATATTTTCTCCGTTAAATCGTCAAATGAGCTCGGCATTATTGCCGGAATGATCTCAATCATACTTTTCTATTTTCTCAATCCTTCTTACATGACGCTCGTCATTTGAAAATGGCGTTTCAAGCCACACTTTTACCGCTTCTTTTGCTTCATCTACTGTAATAAAACGAGCACCAAGTGAAAGTGTGTTTGAGTTATTATCATTTCTTGAAATCGCAACAACGTCAGTAGTCCCACCATAATAAACAGTAGCGCGAACCCCTTTAAAGCGGTTAGCAACCATTGCTTCGCCTTGCCCAGAGCCTCCTATAACTATTGCCATACTGCTTTGGTCAGACGAAACAGCCTCAGCAGCTATTGATATAAAATCTGGGTAATCGTCTCCGTCAACAAGTGTCTCGGCACCACAGTCATATATATTGTGCTCAAGGCTTTCAACAAACCCCTTCAACTCCTCCTTTAACTCAAACCCCGCATGGTCAGCTGCTATGTAAATTTTCATTTTATTCTATTTATCAGATGTGTTGACCGCTTTTTGCTACATGCTCAACTAAAGTGTTTGTATACCCACTCTCATTGTCATACCAAGAAAGCACCTTAACTAGATTTCCACCTACTACACGAGTGAAAGATAAGTCAGCAATTGATGCATAAAGAGAGCCTACAATATCACTTGATACAATTGGTTCGTCTGTAACAGAGAAAATACCATTCCACCTCTTTTGCTCCGCGGCGTGTCTAAATATTTCATTTACTTCTTCAACGCTAGTTTCGCGCCCAGAGACAAATGTAACATCAACGATAGAGCCTACGACCACAGGAACACGAAGTGCTATGCCATCAAATTTGCCTTCAAGGTCAGTGATTGCTTTTGTGGTAGCAATTGCTGCTCCGGTTGTAGACGGAATTATGTTAACTGCCGCCGCACGCCCCTTCCTAAAATCCTTATTCTTTGATGGCCCATCAACAAGATTTTGACTCGCGGTATAACCATGCACTGTATTTAAAAGTGCCTTTTCCACGCCAATAGTTTCTTTTAAAATTTGTATTACTGGACTTCCAGCATTAGTGGTACAAGATGCATTTGAACTTATGTCACACGTAGAGAGCAGTTCTTCATTTACTCCCATTAAAACTGTGGCACCAACAATGCCACTTGGCGGTGCGTCTTTTACCGGTGCCGACACAACTACCCTTTTTGCACCAGCCTTTAAATGAACTTGAGATTTTTCAAAACTTGCAAAAGCACCGCTTGATTCAAGTGCAATATCTATATCCATCTTCCCCCATGGTAAGTCTTCAGGATTTTTTTCGCTTAAAAATGTTATCTCTCTACCGTCCACAACAAGCTTTCCGCCTTTAACGTCAACCTCAAAATCGCTCGTCCCATAAACAGAGTCGTACTTAAGTAGGTACGCCAGATTCTCTACATCACCCAGATCATTTATTGCGACTATTTCTATGTCATCTCTGTCGTATGAAATACGAAGAAAAGACCTACCAATCCTCCCAAAACCATTTATTGCTACTCTAATTTTCTTCATATTATTTAACACGTACGACACCCTCTGTGCTTGGGTTTAAATGATTGTGATACTCCCACTCTCCAACCTCTTTAAAGGTAAAAGACCAAGACTCGCCTTTCCCTATTGGCTTGTGTGGGTCAAATTCTGAATAAATTTCATGCGTTGGATGTAGGTTTGATGCTGGCCAATAGCGAGTATCTCCATCATTTTGCCATTTTACAGTTTGCCCAACCTCAATATCTATTCCACTTGGATTAAACCCTTCTTCATCCATTGTCACTACAACATCAGCCTCCTTAACAAACGTTGTGTCATCTTTTTTCTCGCTTGTGAGTAGCTTCTCCTGATTCTTATAAAGAATATACCCAACCCAAGCAAAAAGTATGATGATTATTACTATTACAACTCGATTAAACATAAAAATATTATATCATGCACAAATACCTATCTACCCACGAAAACAATCCCCACAAAAGACCAAAACCACAACTAAAATAAAAGACATGAGGGACGTCCGACGTCCATCATGTCTTTTATTTTGATGTACAAGTGTACAATAGATGCAAAGAAATATGGATTTTTATCATCTACTAAATAGAGGGGTGGATAAACGCAAAATATTTTTGGATAAGAGTGATTATTTTCGTTTTGTTCACGACCTTTTTGAATTCAACAACGTTGCTAATGTCGATCCAAACACTGGACGTGACTACAAGCAATTGATGGACGTCGGACGTCCATCAATTGAAAGAAGGTCTAGGAAGTTACTAGTTAAAATACATTGCTTTTGTTTAATGCCTAACCACTATCACCTGCTAGTGTCACCTGTTGTGGAGAATGGGGTGTCTCTGTTTATGAAAAAACTAAATGGCGGTTACGCAAAATACTTTAATGAAAAATATGACCGTTCAGGAGCACTTTTCCAGGGCAAATATAAATCAGTGCCGATAGTATCAGATGCACACTTTTTATATATTCCATACTACATACACTTCAATCCGCTGGACTTACATATGCCTGAGTGGCGCGAAGGTAAGATTAGAAATATAAAAAAGGCGTTAGAATACCTGATGTCGTATAGGTGGAGCAGTCACATCGACTATTCTGGTGGGAGTAATTTCCGTTCTGTTACGCAGAGGGACTTCTTTCTAGATTTCTTTGGCGGTGAACCAAAATATATAAAAGAAGTAGAGAAACAACTTAAAGGGTTTGACGAATCTCAAGTAAGCGACGCTGCTCTTGAATAGCATTAATTAACCAAAATGATGGACGTCCGACGTCCATCATTTTGGTTAATTAAAGTTTTTAGATTTTTAGGGTTTTTAGGTTTGGGGGGTTGAGGTTGCGGTGGTGTCTGTAGCGGTTGTGTCTGGTGTGGTAGTGGTTGTTGTGTCTGTAGCGGTTGTGTCAACGGATGTTTCGGGGGTGGTTGTTGCAGTGGTCTCTTCTGCTACAACTTCTAGTGTGCTTGTGGCTGTAGTGTCTTCTATTACAACTTCTGGTGTTGTGGTGGTCTCTTCTGCTACGACTTCCGGTGTTGTTGTAGCAGTAGTGTCAGGAGTTGTATCTATTACAACTTCAGGGGTAGTTGTAGCTGTCGTTTCTTCTGTGGTAGTGGTTGTCTCTGGTGTGGTTTCTTCGGCTACGGTTGAGGTGCTTGTTGGTACAGTGGTTCCAGCTCCGACTACGACAGTGCGTATTGCAGTGCCGGTGTTTCCTGCTTGGTCAGTTGCAGAATATGTAATGGTATAAGTCTTGTCAGTACTTGTGTCTATGTTAATAGAACTTACTGATACTCCGTCTAGTAGGTAGGTAAAGCCAAGGTTTGTGTTTACATTGTCAGTTACGGTAGCTCCTGGGTCTAGATATGAGGCTCCAACTGCAATTGTTGCAGGGTTGTTGCCCATTATGGTGAACACTGGTGCTTCAATGTCACCGCTTGGTGTGGTCGTGCCTACTGTGGTTACTACCCCGTCAACTCCGCCAGTACACACGCCAGAGATGTTTTGAACAGA
>JADHUY010000023.1 GCA_016784305.1 Parcubacteria group bacterium | reverse complement strand
CAAATGGGTCTATTACGTTTCCAATACTTTTACTCATCTTCTGACCACCGCTTGTTATGAAGCCATGCACCAAAACAGACTTAGGTACAGGAACCCCGGCAGATAGAAGTAATGCAGGCCAAATGATTGCATGGAAGCGCGATATATCTTTTCCGACAACATGAACCCCTGGCCAATATTTTTTAAACTTCTCGTCATCACCAGCAAAGCCCAATGCATTTATATAGTTTGAAAGGGCGTCCACCCACACGTACATCACTTGGCTGTCATCTCCTGGCACCTTCACGCCCCAGCCATGTGCACGCTCAACACTCCTTGAAATTGAAATATCTTCAAGGCCACCCCGTATGAAACTAAGGACTTCGTTTTTCCTAGTCTCTGGAACTACATTTAATGTATCTGATTCAATTAGCTCCTCTAATTGCTTTTGGTAATTTCCTAGTTTGAAAAAATAATTCACCTCCTCCACAGTTTCTAATTTTGCGTTTGGATGATTTGCGCAACATCCTTCCACAAGGTCTCTTTCAATCTTAAAGTCCTCACACCCAACACAGTAAAGTCCTTTGTAGGCCTTTTTCTCAATGTCTTCTTTTTTTAAATCTGCCCAAAGTTTTTGTGCACCAGGAATATGCCTCTCATCAGTTGAAGTCTGTATAAAATCATCAGTTGAAATATTTAAATCCTTAATAAGCTTTCTGAACGTATCAGCATGCCTGTTTACATACTCCACAATAGGCACTTGTGCCTCTTCAGCTTTTAGGACATTCTTTAGCGCATAGTCATCTGTTCCAGAAAGGAAAAAAGTGTCGTCTCCCACTAGACGACGGTATCTTGCGCCAATATCCGCAATCACAAACTCAAGCGCGTGCCCAATATGTGGCGCCGCGTTTACGTACGGAATTGACGTTGTTATGTAAAACGTCTTTTTCATTATGTGGAGATACTACGCCTCTGCGGTCTCATTTTCAAGAATACGTTTTCTATTTGCCTGTAAGTCCTTAACGAACTCTTGAATTGCTGCAGCCACGGGCACCGACAAAATAATACCTAAAAACCCCGCCACTTGGGCACCAATAAGAAGCGCAATGATGACCAAAAGTGGTGGAACCCCAACAACCTTAGTCACAACAAGAGGATAAATAAGATGATTCTCAAACTGTTGAATTATCAAATATAAACCAACTACAAGTAGCCCAATGGTTGCTCCACCATCAACGAAGCCGACTATTATGGCTGGAATAGAAGCAAGTATTGGCCCAAACACAGGAATGAGCTCAAAGAGTGCCGCAATGAGAGCAAGGAGGAGTGCGTGCTTCACGCCAAGAATAGTGAGTCCTAGATAAACAAGCACTCCGATTATGGCAGCCAGTATGAGTTGCCCTTGCATCCATCGTCCAATCTTAAATTGTGAGCGCTTCCATAGATCAACAACGTGGTTCTGATGTTTTACAGGAGTGATGACACGAAGAAAGTCATCTATACCAGTCTCTTGCATTGCAAAGTAAAAAGAGAAAATAATTATTAAAAGAAAACTCACCACCCCACCAAAGACAAGATTCACAGTTGAAAGAAAACTTGCAGACACATTAGAGAAAAGCGAGCGAAGCTCGTTCACTCCATCGTTTATTGAAAAACCTTCAACTACTGTCTGTGTACTTAGAAATACACTTTGACCAAAAGGATTAAGGGAGTCAAACGCATTAATATATTGCGGAACTGCCGCAAGGAAATTAAGTGCTTCTCTTAGGATCGGAGGAAGCAAAAAGTAGAAAAAACTAAGTAAAACAGAGAAAAACATTAAGTACACAACAAGCACGGCCGCCACTCGTGGGAATCTATGACGCACAAACCACTTTGTCGCCGGCTCAATAGCTGAAGCTATAACAACTGCGGTCAAGACCACCAACACCAAGTCTTGCAGATAAAAAATGAGAGAGACTAAGAGCACCAAAAGAATAACGGAAATGATGGTGCCGAGATTGATATTTATGTTTACGTCCTTTGAACCTCCTAACATAGTCTAATGGTAGCACCCTACAGATGTTTTTCAATATAAGAATGCAGTTCTTCTACAGATACACGCTCCTGCTCACCTGTATCGCGGTTGCGCACAGTTACCGCATCATCTTCTAATGTCTCAAAATCAACCGTAATACAATACGGAGTTCCTATTTCATCTTGCCTGCGATAGCGCTTCCCAATGTTGCCATTGTCATCCCACATTGCAGATGGAATCTCTTTCTTTAAATCTAGATAGACCTCGCGCGCTTTCTCCACCAATTCTTCCTTATTTTTTACAAGTGGAAATACTGCCGCTTTAACTGGCGCTATAGCAGGTTTAAGCTTTAGATAAGCCCTCTTTTCGCCGTTCATTTCATCTTCAGTGTAAGCATCAGATATCACTGCCAAAAAAACGCGCCCGACACCCATTGATGTTTCAAGAATCCAAGGGATAAACTTCTCGCCCGTTTGCTGGTCTATATAACTAAGGTCGACACCCGAGTGTTTTGAATGTTGAGTCAGATCATAGTCTGTACGGTCATGTATTCCCTCCACTTCATCAAAACCATATGTTGGAAATTCATATTCAATATCACACGCATCAGATGCATAAAATACAAGGTTATCGTGTTGCTTGACGCGTAACTTATTTTCACCAATGCCAAGCTGAAGATACCAATCCCAGCGCTCCTGTTTTATACGCTCAAAAGCATCTTTGTTTTCATTTGGCCTTATAAACAACTGTGTATCTGCTTGCTCAAATTCTCTAGTGCGAAACAAAAAATTTCTCGGGGAGATTTCATTTCGAAATGCTTTTCCAATTTGTGCTATACCAAACGGCAGCTTTGGATGCATAGTATCAACTACATTTTTGTAATTTAAATAGATACCCTGAGATGCTTCTCCTGGCAGATAAACAGGACTGTCACCTTTTGATGTAAAATCGCCCAAATTTGATTTCACTAACAAATTAAATGCTCGCACCTGTGTAAAATCACTCTTACCACACTTACTACACTTTATTTCATTTTTATGAGCATCAAAAAGAGCGTTTATTTCCTCCTCCGACATTTTTTCATCAGCAGCCACTCCCAAACGTCCAAGCTCTTTATCAACGCGCACCCTAGTATTACAAACTCTACATTCAGCTAACGGGTCAGAAAAACCACTAGTATGACCAGAAGCCTCCCAGACACGTGGGTCTTTAAATATTGCTGAATCAATCCCATAATAGTTGTCCTTTTCATGTACGTTCGTATGCCACCACGAATTTTTTATATTATTCACCAACGCAAGACCATGCGGTCCGAAATCATACGTTCCAGCAAGCCCCCCATAAATCTCTGAGCCTTGAAATACAAAACCACGCCTTTTGCAAAGCGAAACAATTTTCTCCATTAATTCTTCAGATTCCATAATTATTTTTGTATTACTCTCCCACCACTGCGTTGTCTCTATTGAACCCCGATTCAGTTTCAAGATTGGTAGTGAGAGCCTTATTTGTACTCTGTATTGTGGTTTCTGTAAATTGGTCAAACCCTCTTATTGTCTGTGCGCCCATTAACACTGGCGCTGTCCCAACTTGACTAAGACTTGGCGTCAAAGCAAGCTGGAAAGCCACTTCCCTAGGACTAGTGGTATTTCCAACACCTGCAGCTATGTCCCCCAATTCCCACGTCACAATTCCCCCCACAGGATTGTACGTGACTTTCTCACTTGATGGACTAACTATACCCACGAAGCGCACGTATGGTGGCAAATTTGCACTAACACTTCCATTTGAAATTTGATTTGAAGAATTCGTAACAGTCCACACAGAAGTATACGTCGTCTCTTTATCTGCCTTAGGAGGAAATGGTCCACTGTTTGAAAGAGAGCTTGATAGCCGTAATATTCGTGAATTAAGTAGTAATCCTGAAGAAACCCTCACAAGTTTTTCTGCAGTTGACTCTATCCTCGCTGGTACGTCGTTTTCAGAAATCCTTGTTCCGGCAGCACTAACGTCAACAGTAACCACTGGTTGTTTAATTGCACCTAGGTCAGAGACGTCCAATGGAGAAAATGTAAATGCTAATCGACCACTCTCTCCCGCATTGATAGATTCTAACTCTCTACTTGTTGTTTGATTCCAAACTATTGTGCTATCAAGCGAGCGAAAGAAGCCGTTAACTACAGAAACCGACGACTTATCAAACGACCCGCCAAGTCTTACTTCAATTTCTGCATTCGTAATCTTCGTTGAAAGGTTGTTGGTCCAAGTAATATCCGCACGAATCCTTTCCCCTGCCTCTGCAATATATTCTTCCGAGGTGTCGCTATTAAGAGCAACCTCAACTGCAAGAAATGGCCTTTTTATTAAAATGTCTGTTAGAACAGTTGAAAATGTAGTGGCAAGTTTACTTTCATCAGTTGGACTTTTAACGCCACCAGAAAATCTAAAGACTCTTTCCTCACCGTCTTGCCCATCAATCCTCCCGTTAATCTTTATTACAACATCTTCTTCAGGAGCAAGGTCCCCTAAGTCCCATACAGAATTTCCAGAAGTAGGTTTCGGAGTTGCTGAATCAAACACAAAACCAAAAGGATACTCTGCGACCATAAGTGCATCCTTTATGACAGTCGTAGCATTTGATATTGCAGTAACAGTAATGGTAACGTCTTGACCCGACACGGTTTCTTCAACAGAACGCACTGCGATACCAAGCGGTGAAGAAGAAAGAATGATCGGATACGTCTTTTCGGTAAAGAAGATTGCATTTGAACCTTTCACCCTATATTCAATTGTAAGTGCTATATCTTTAGAACTATTTTCTTCCCCAAATAGAACCGCCTTTACTGTCTTTTTAACTTTTTCTCCAGAGCGTATACTGCCTATTCCCTCTCGAAACCTAGGGAGTTCTTTACCTATGTCATCTGCTGTCCTAGTTCCATCCGGGTACTCAATAATCAAATCAGCCAACTGAATTTCAACGTTATTTCTATTTATTATTGTAAGCTGAAGTTCAAGCACCTCCCCACCAGCAATTGATGTCGGACCTTTTATTTCAATATCAATGTTATCTGATGACACGATGTTTGAACCACCAAAGAAATATATTGACGAAAACCCTATTGCTATAACAAAAAACGCGATAGAAAATATCAAAAACCCTTTTAGAAACGAGCCCCTCTTTCTAGAGCCTGAAGAAAAAACAGGTTTTTTGGCTGGCTTCTTCCACGATCCACTTACATTATATTTTGAAGACCTAAGAGTACGTCTACCAGCCCCGTCTAGTCGCGATTTGTCACGGGAGTACAGGCGTTTCCTAATTTCATCAATTCTGCTTTTATCACCATCCATAAATAAGAGTATATCACTACAAATGGCTCTCTGAGAGCGACGTATTAATAGACTCAATCAAGTCACGCCTCACAGAAGTCACACTGGAAATGAGCTCGGTGTTAAGGTCAATGGAGTCAAGAAGCTTCTCATAAGATGAGCGCCTAGCTAAATAGCCTAAGTTATAAAGAATCCTAAGCACAGTTAGTATTTCAAAGCGGTCATCTGCTTCATCGCACGACTCTGACGTCTGTAGAAAAGAAACTGCATTTCTAACTATTTCGTAAAGTTCCCTGTTTTGCTCTTCACCGTGTACAAGTCTTCTCACAAGAGAAACCACTCTTAAAATAGACCTCTCCTTTTGTGAATCATGCTTTAAGGCGTGGTAAATATTAAATCCTTCGTTTGCTCCAGTGATACGCCACACCTCTTTGCCTCTTACGAGCGAAATATTACTAACAGATAAATCTTGAAGCGAATATCTAAGTTTTGATTTTTCTTCGCGAATACTTCTTGCGGTTGCGCGCACGAACCCAAGCTCTTCTGTAAGAAGCTCAAATGTCCTGTGCGCCTCGCCAGTGTCGTAGCTAGAAAGTACAATTGCATCCGTTTTGTATAGTTGATAGGACATTACATATTAATGGAAAGCATCACCTTGCTCCCTCCGAGGCTTACTTCCTCTCCCTCAGTTTCACCAAATGAAATAGCGCTTAACTGTGCTGTTTTTTTAATCTCCTCCAAGTTCTCTTCAACCAAATACTGTATTTCACTATCGGTGTTTATTAGAAGTGTCGGCTTATCATTTGGAGTTAGCTTCTGTGATTTTCTAAGCTGCTGAACATGTCGCAAGAAATCACGTACCATTCCCTCCTTCTTAAGTTCATCACTTATGTCTGTATCTAGTTTTACACCGCCATCGTGCTCCACAACATCCTTTACATTTACTTCATCCATAACCAATTGTGCATATTCTCCACCAACCGCAACACTTCCATTTGGCACAAAAACAGTCGCAAGCGGTTGTCTCACTTTTATATTAGCCGCAGCTCTTGCCTCAAGAGCAAGCGATACAACTTTTCGCACTTCTACCATGTCTTTAATGACTTTGTCATCAGTATTTGTTTGTTTTGGCCAGTCACAAAGATGTACACTCTCTGGGTCACCATCTGTTTTCAACTTTTGATACAAATGTTCTGCATAAAATGGCATGAATGGAGCAATTACTTTTGAAAGTTCCATTAAGACGTGGTGTATCGTGGCAAGCGCAGCTTTTTTATCTTCTTCGTCCTCCCCCTTAAACCTCTCACGCGAACGCCTTAAGTACCACACAGACAAGTCCTCAATAAAATCAGCAATAGGCCTCGTCGCCCTATCTATCTCATAGTTTTCCATCCCACCTGTTACTTCCGCTATAAGTTGGTTAAGTCGTGAGAGTATCCACCTATCAAGAACATGGTTTTTATTTAACTCTAATTTTTCTTCTACTTTATAAAGTTCGTAAAATGAATGCACGTTTGAAAGACGCATTATCAACTTCTTGAAGGCCTCGTCTACTCCACTCTCAGAAAAGTGGAGGTCCTCTCCGCGCATAAGCGGAGAGGAGAGCAAATAGAAGCGAAGTGGGTCAGCACCATATGTATTTATTATGTATTGTGAATCAGGATAGTTTTTCAAGCGCTTACTCATCTTCTTGCCGTCCTCAGCAAGCACCATTCCGTTTGTTATCACATTTTTGTAAGGACTCCTGCCGAAAAGACCTATCCCTAGAACCATAAGTGAATAAAACCACCCCCTAGTCTGGTCCACCCCTTCAGCTATAAAGTCTGCCGGGAAGCCACGAGATGGCTTAAATAGACCCTTTTTGGGCTCAAATTCTTTCGAATTCTCAAATGGATAGTGAAACTGTCCATATGGCATTGAGCCGGATTCAAACCAGCAGTCAAATACGTCTTGGATACGAACGAGTTTACTTCCGTCTGTATCAAATAACTCAACCTCATCAATATACGGACGATGCAGATCTAACTCAAAATCTTTGTTGTGTGGTAGCACTTCAAAGTGTGTTTGCTGAACTGCGCCTGTTTTTATAAATTCTCCAGCCGTATCAAGCTCTCGCATCTCATCTCCCACTAAACACCCGCAAGCAGACGCCAGCATCCATGCTGTGTCGTCATGAGTAACTATTAAAATATTTTCTTTCTCACTTTTAGAGTCAACATCATAGATAAAATCTCCAACCCTTCTTTTAACATCCATTAGACTCTCACCTCCTGGTGTTTTTCTATTAAACTCCTCGCCTTTAGAATAAAGATAATCATGATATTTCTGTATTGGCCCACCTGAAAACTCTCCAAAATCCATTTCAGCAATTCTTTTTTCCGAGATTAAATTCTCCTTTGAAATCCCAAGTTCTTTTGCAACTATCTTCGCAGCCTCTGTCGTGCGAATAAGTGGAGAATAGTAAATCTTTGTAATGTTTTTCCCAACAAGTGACTCCGCTGTGTTTTTTACCTGCACTTTGCCATCCTCGGTTAAATGTACCTTGTCGCTCACCTTAGAACTTAAAACGTTATTCTCATTATTATCAGCTTGTCCATGACGCATTACAAAATAAGTATTTTCATTCTTCTTCGTATACTTTTTTATTTCTTCAACCGAAGAGAGTACTTTGTATTCCTTTGTCTTTTCATTCTGCCAAACAGGAAGTGGAGCTCCCCAATAGCGCGAGCGACTTACAGACCAGTCACGTGCATTTTCTAACCAATTACCAAAACGCCCAGACCCAATTTCTTTCGGAACCCAATTTACCTTTTTATTTTCCGCAACAAGCTTATCTTT
>JADHUY010000022.1 GCA_016784305.1 Parcubacteria group bacterium | reverse complement strand
ATTTTACGTAGTTAAGTTCCTCTGTGACGAATTGCTTACAGGAAGGTGAAAGGTCGTTATCAATTGAGTCTAAGAAAAGTTTGCACCTAGGCAGTCTTTCTATGAAGTCCAGACATTCATTATTAAATCCGCTAGCTCCATTAAAGAAGACTAGCTCGTCTTCAGGTGTGGGGCATCTTTTGCTTATGCTTGGAGTAAAGTCTTGAAACTGTTCAAAGTAGCCACTGCATTTATTTACTCTGAAAGAATCTCCGCTGGGTGAGCGTCCGGTTAAAACAATTACCGAATCTCCAGCGCTCACCGTAACGCGTGAGTCAACCGTTTCAAGTCCGCTTGTAGATACTCTCTCTGCGTCTGGTAGTTCGTAGAAAATCGCACCGAAAATACTTTTCACACTCCAGCCAGAAAGAGAGATGGGTTCACTGACTCCACGACTTATTTTAAGGGTTATGTATTCTTTGTTCGGGTCAGTCTTTTTTGCGCCTGATGTGCCAGATAGTTTGACCAGACCTTTATATGGAGACTCTCCAGCTTGAACTCCTGTACTGTCTGCGCTTGTTCCTCCTGAGCTTTGACCTCCATCATTTACGCTACCTTTTACACTTACACTTCCAAACTTAACGTCTACATCTATATCTGGGCCAACAGCTATTAGCTCCGGCGCCCTTCCTTCTCTTGGGACAACATCAAGAAGAGGTCCTCCGCGAAGAGCATCTATTGGGCCACCAGATGAGAACCATGCAATTATTAAAAGAGTGAATGCTCCCAATACTATTCCTAGATTTCCAAATCCACGTGAGTTCATTCCTCCTATCATACGCCACGATATCCCTTTTCGCGAAGGATGCTTTGTGCAATTTCTTTGTCACTCCACGGAGTCTTACTGCCATTTGGGCCCATTATGTAAGGGTCTGTGCCTTTTCCTGTAATAAGGACAACGTCGCCCTCTTTTGCTTCTTCAAAGCCTCGCTTCATGGCCTCGCTCCTGTCCATTATTATTTCCGGCTTATTTTTCATGCCTTTAATAACTTCATTAACAATTTCCTGTGGGTCCTCATCGTATGGGTCCTCGTCAGTGAGAATTACTTTGTCACAATACTCTTCTATTACTTTTCCAATCTCTGGCCTTTTCCATTTGTCTCTTCCTCCGCCAGTGCTTCCTAGGACACATATTTTTCTTTTATTTGGAAACGTTTTGTAGAGCGCTTTTAGTGAGCCAGTGGTGTGAGCGTAGTCAACGACAACGGCAAAGTCTTGCCCTTCATTTACAAACTCAACTCGTCCGGGGATTGCTATGTTTTCAATACCGCTTTGTATTGCACTCTCATCAATACCGAGGTGCGTTGCAAGGGTAATAGCAGCAAGAATGTTTTCAGCGTTAAATGCACCGCGAAGCGGTGAGCGAAATACGTAGTCATTAAATGTAATAGTGATACCTTTTTCATCTATTCCGTGGATTGTCTCTGTTAGTGAGTATGGAAGTTTATTTTCTACGTTTACTTTAAGAAATAGGGCGCCGTGCCCATCATCTATGTTTGAAACAATAATGCGGTTTGGCTTTTTGGATGAGGAAAGTGCGTCGCGTAGTTTTAATTTTGCATCTCTGTATTTTTCAAAGGAGCCGTGTGCTTCAATATGTTCCGGCTCAAGGTTTGTAAAGATGAGCGCATCAAGGGCTATCCATTTGTGGCGAAATTGTTTTACGCCCTCAGATGTCATTTCTACCACGGCGTATTTTGAACCTTTCTTAACCGCACCACGAAGAAAATATTGAAGGAAGAAGCGTCCCGGCATAGTCATTTTAAATTTGTTCGGCACACTGTCCCCATTTATGGAAAAACTTATGGTGCTTGCTACTGCAACCTTTTCATCATTTGCCCTTAGTATGCTTGCTACGATTTCAGCCGTGCTTGATTTGCCTTTTGTGCCAGTTATTCCTATTACGTAGAGGCTGTTTGATGGGAAGCGATATATAAGGGCTCCTGTTAGTGAGAGTAGGTAATGATACACAGGCTGAAGGACGGAAAAAATTGGGGCTGGTATTAGTTTTTTAATTAGTCTTATCATTGAAAGGGTATTAGCGTCCGAGTAGTTTAAGGGCCTCTTTTAGGCGCTCATTTGTGCCCACAAACTCCGCAGAGACTTCTTTAAGTGCGTCTCTTGCTTCGCTTTGTGAATAGCCAAGCGATGTGAGAGCTTCAAGAGCCTCAACGTCACCGCTAAACTTAGTGCCACTATTTGACTCAAGTACACCGAGCTTATCAGATAGTTCAAGTACAATTTTCTCTGCGTTTTTTCTTCCGATACCAGATACTTTTGTTAAGTAAGATGTGTCGCCCTCCAGTACTGCTTGGCTTATTGCTTCAACACTAGCAAGAGAGAGAATAGAGAGGGCAGACTTTGGGCCAATACCAGAAACTGATAGAAGTAACTCAAAGAAAATTAATTCATCCTTTCTTAAAAACCCGTAAAGGTCTTGCGAGTTTTCGCGAACCGCTAAGTGTGTATGAAGAGTTGCTTCTTCTTTCTTCTTTTTTAATGTTAATGCTGTATCGGTTGTTACAAAAACCATATATCCAACACCACCAGTCTCTACCACAATAAAAGAGATGCCACTCTCAATAACTTTTCCAGTAAGTCTTCTAATCATTTCTCAATGATACAGTCTTGGCTAACTTCGGCAAATCCTTGCACAAAAAGGGAATTTTGCTATAGTGGCAGGGTTATGGCAATTACAAAAGGAGCAAAAAAGGCCCACAGACAATCGCTCAGAAAGCGGGTTTTTAATGTGAGGAGATCTCGAACTATGACCGAGGCTGTTAAGGGTATGAGAAATTTGATTTCACTAAAGAAAAAGGACGAAGCAGAAAAAATGCTTCCTGAAACATACAAGGCTATTGATAAGGTAGCTAAGAGAGGCATTATAAAAAAGAACACAGCTTCAAGGAAAAAGAGCAGACTAGTTTCAGCAATAAAGGCGATTTCTTAAAGTTTAAATACAACAGCAAAAAGCGACTCACCCGCAGTGAGTCGCTTTTTGGTTTTAAAACGCCACTTCTTCTATTTGATATAATTTAAAAATGCTGTTTCTATATTCAGCCATAAGTGGCCTACTCCTATCTGTAAGCTATAACTATCCATTTCTTTGGTTTTTTGGGCTCTTCTCTTTTGTTCCATTTCTCTATGTTCTTTATTTAAAAGGCATTACTTCTAAGCAGGCACTTGCGCACGGATTTTTATTTGGGCTAACGTTTTTTGGAGGAGCGTTGTTTTGGTTTTGGCATATGCTTCCTCTTGATAGGTTGGGAGTGGAGAGTCCATTGGTTGGCGTAATTCTTATATTTATCCAGTGGGCGCTACTTATAGCGTTTATGGCTCTCTTTGTATCTGTCTGGGCATACTTTGCGCAGAGGCTAAAATTGGATAAGGTACAGAACCTGTTTCTAGTGTCGGCTCTTTGGGTGGTATTTGAATACATAAGCCTTTGGGGCTACGCATTACTTTCTCTTGGCGGTGAGTCATTTTTTTCACCACAATTTTCAGCTGGAATGCTTGGTTACATTCTCGCAGGCAACCATAACCTCCTTCAGCTTGCCGGTATCGGTGGGGTGTATTTACTTAGTTTTGTGGTCGTCTTAGTAAATGTGTATTTGTTCTGGTTGTTTTTTGTTGTGGGGTTTGATTTTAAGAGAGAAAACTTAGTAAAAGTAATTTCAATAGCAGTTCTTGTTTTGGTAATGTATGTTCCGTTTGGCAAAGTTTTAAACCTTTCTTATAAAAGCGAGGGGAGTGTCGCTAAGGTAGCAGTTATAAATACATATACGGAGTCAACTATAAGTTTATCTGCAGAAGATATTGAAAATAGATTTAATACTCGTGAGACTCTTGTAAAAAGTATTAAAGACAGTGGCGAGAGTCCAGATATTGTTGTTTTGCCCGAGGACTCAAGATTCCTCTTTACTTTAATGGGGCAAAATAGAGATAAAGAGTTTTTTAATGAACTGTTTGAAGATAAAGAAGTCTTTGTGGTGGATTCAAGTCGCGTGAATGATGAATATGGAGATGTTCTCTCTCGTGTATTTCTCTATAGTAGTAAGATTGGTTTGGTTTCAACTTATGACAAAATATTTTTGACACAAATGGGTGAGTACACACCGTATTTAACGTATGGCTTTTTTAAGTTGATTGGACTTGATGGAATTCTTGAAAAACTAAAAAGAAACAGGTCATACACAAAAGGCGAGGAGCTTAAAACTCTGAAGTATAAGGATTTAGAAATAGGGGCACTCTTTTGTTCAGAAATAATGTCGCCAAATATGTATAGTAGTCTTGCATCAAGTGGTGCTGGGCTTTTAGTGAATCTGTCATCGCAATCTTTAGCGCACGGTTCAAAACTTCTTTATAGGCAAACTATAAATATGGCAAAGGTGCGTGCGGTTGAGTCAAATAAGTATTTTGTTCAAGCTTCAAACTTTGTGCCTTCATTTATTATTGATAATAATGGCAATCTTTTAAAAAGCTCTAAGTGGGGAGAGGAAGCCGTGCTTTATGGAGAGATAGAAATAAGAGTAAAAGGCGGTAGTTTCTACAGCAGGCTATTTTCTGGCCTAAACAGCCAATAAACAGCTTAAACACTAGGTTTTGCTTGACAAACTGGTCGGTTTGTGGCAGATTGTATTTAGAATACGTAGGACCATTCGAACTCTTCAATGTAATTGCGCGTGAAGGGGTGTTGGCTTGAGCTAATACTACATTTCAACTAAAACCCAGGAGGGTAATCAGATGACGAAAAGTGCTTTAGGGTTGTTCTCAACATTATTGGTTTTGGTCGTTTGTTTTGCGTTTGCGCCGACGTCGGCGGTTGCAAGGAGTAAGGTGTACAAAGGTGACGAGGCTCTGTATAAGATTTTGCAGACACAGGGCTTCACCCTTGAATTGCCGCGGTCATGGAGCGGGAAATGCTCAGTGCCGCATAAGGCCAAAGACAGAATATGGGGTCTGTGCGGACTTACCGGGGAGAAAACTTTTGTAAACATACATATGTGGACCACCATGTTTTCCGACGTAATGTCTACCGCCCTTGTGATCCAAAAGGCGGTGGGTAGAAAGTCCAACTTTGGCATTAAACCGATTGAAACACAAATACGCTCTGTTGCCGGCGCGTCTGTAACCGTAAACCATTTCGGCATACTATTCTCAGGGGCCGCTCTCTGGAATCATGCATCGTCCATTATGTTCACCCATCCTCAAGAGGAAAATATTAGGGTTTTGATCTTGGTGAGCGAAAGAAGTTGGAAAGAACTGCAGGGCGACGAGAAAACCGTGCGGGCAGTGATAGACTTTATTCTCAAAGGAGCCCTGAAATTCACCGGCGATCCAACCATTACCCGCTCTTTTCCTCCAAAAGTCGAGAAGTCAAAAGCGGCAGAAGACCCGGCAAGACCAGAGAACTAGGGTCGGCGGTAGCTAGATCCAAATGTTCTTGGAAGGAAATTTAGAACCTCCGCTTCTACAGCGGGGGTTCTTTTTATTTTTAAACCGATACCAGATGGCTCAAATAGCTAAAGAATGGCTTAAACACTAGGTTTTGCTTGACAAACTGGTCGGTTTGTGCTAGATTATACGTAGATTATTTAGGATCAATCCTGGTCCGCTAACGCCACTTCTGGCGACACAATTGGGGAAAGGACCTCATCATGTTTAAGAAAATCTTGAGTCTCTTCGCCACTACGATGTTTGTGGCGCTGATGATGGCAACCTCTGCCGCCCATGCGGGTGGCGAGAAAGAGATCGCGGGTTGCGATAACTTGGCAGTGGTTTCCTTTGCAAAAAATCTAGACTTGGAATTTTGCATGGGAAGTCGGTGGCGTGAGCACTACCGCAACGTATTTGAAAGCGGCGTGGAACGCGTTGTTTATTTCGACCAAGAACAAAGGGTGGCTTCTTTTGACTTTATGTTCGCCAAGAAGGCGCCGAAGCGGCACACTTTGAAGATATGGTACGCATTTCGTGTTAATGGATTTCTGAATGCGCACTATAGGCAACATAGGGATCACCCTGGGAGTAAACTTCTTGAGTATAAAGATCCTCCTGTTGAGTCACAAGGTTGGTTTGAAAGGGGGACGCCGACGGAAGTCTCTCTGAAGTCTGGGCAAAAAGTTTCTTGTCTGTTCTTCGAGCCCAAGTTTAAGGGCAACGGCCAGCCTAATGGAAGTGTGTTGACTTGTGGTCTTGAGCTTGGTGGCCACTACGTTTTCTTCGCCGCCTTGGCAAGTAGGGGCAATCCAAGTGTTGGAACTTTAGCTGATGCTGTTGGAAAAATCAGCGCTCTGGGGGAAACGCCCATTCCACCGGTTTCGTCAATTCCGTCTGGCAATGGAATGATCGCAAGTAGCGATAAAGATTCCAGGCCTGAAGGCAGTTGATCAATATGTTCTTAAGTGAAAGGAAAATGACGCCCCCGCTCTCGTAGCGCGGGGCGTCTATTTTTTGCTTTCAATATTTTTACGCAGGACTTAACTTGCGACATATTTCCAATCATGAGAGCATATCAGTACTTGTATGAAGGTTTTTAAAGGCATTTTTATAGTCATAATACTCTTAGGTGTCGTCTTTACTGCCTTTAGGTTTGGTCCACAGCTTTTAGGTCCCGGCGGAACGATGTACCTTACTTTAATACCAGATAATTTTACTAAACCGCAAGGAATATATGAGTTTAGTACTAAAAGTAGGGGTTTAGAAGAGTTTGTTCTTGATAGGAAAACTCCGGCTCATTTAAGGAACGTGTCGTTTTTGGGCGATAAAATGGTTTATATATTAAATGTATTTGATTTAGATGGATTGGAAGAGTATTACTCACAGGTCTATATTGCAGACTTTGAAGGAAGAAATAGAAAACAAATAACAAATAGTAATTCAGACAAAAGGAATCCAGTTCTTTCTCCTGACGGAAGCACTATTGCTTTTCAGTCCACTTTAAATGGTGAGAGAAATAGAGATGCACTGGAGAGCGCTAGGGTGGAGCGGTTCGCAATATTTACTACTGACTTAGAAGGAAACGAAAGATTTATAGCGCAAGGAGTGCAACCGCATTTTTCTCCAGATGGTAAGTCAATCCTTTTCTTAAAAAATAAGGGTCTCTATTTATTTAATTTAGAAAGTAGAAGGATTGAGCGTGTGTGGGACATGAACGAGGGACTTACATATATGGGAATGAAGTTGGATTTGTCGGATGATAGAAAGTTGTTGGCTTGGTCCTCTGCAAATGCGAATGACCTGCTTGTGTTGAGTATAGATTCGTGGAGTCCGTTTAGTGCAATTATAAAGAGTCGTTACGAGGTGACTGGATTTTGGCCAAAGTTTTCTCCAGACGGCAAGTACTTGGCCTTTCAGGAAGTTTCTGATGTAGAAGAAATAAATAACCAGCACTTAGTTGTATTCAAACTTTCAGATGGGTCAAAGAGAACGGTGCTTGAATTAGATGATTATTATCAGGAGCCATTGTGGGTAAATGATTGGAAGTAATATGTATTTAAATAAAACAATAGGGAGGAATGTGTTAAGGGCGAATTATATTTTCACTGTTGTATTTGTTTCAATGTTTTTCTTTTCTTCGGTGGTTATGGCAGGAGGCGACGGTCCCGGTGATGCCGATTCCGCCGCTTCTAGTCCTTCAAGCACGGCGCCGGCCGGTGTGGCGAATGGCGCTGGGCAAGATAATGGTACGAGTGTCGGTGCTGGGTCTGGTGTGGGAGTGGGTGATGCAGGTGCGCCTGGTGGGGCTGGGCCCGGGAGCAGTGGACCTGGTGCAGACGGGTCCAGTGGAGCTGGAGCTGGAGCAGACGGTGGCGAAGTTGGAGGTGACCCAGATGGAGGTGTGGGTGGCTCCGGGTGCGGTGTGCCGGAAGAGTTTGGAGGTTGTCCCGCTCCTGTAGATAATTCAGGTTGTAATGAGCCTGGAGGTTGCCCTACTCCAAGTGATCCACAAGACTCTCAACCACCTCCACCGCCACCGCAGTCGCCATCATTTTCTGGAAATGGTGGTAGTGGACCTGGAGGCAACATATCTATAATCGGAGGGAACTCCGCAACTCTTACATTTGCTTGTGTAGACTCAACATCAAGTTCGGGTGTGAACTTCTCAACTGGTGGTGCGCCTTCTGGCTC
>JADHUY010000021.1 GCA_016784305.1 Parcubacteria group bacterium | reverse complement strand
CCCTGTGGACGTGGCTCTCATTAATGAAAAATTTCCAGAGTATCTTGCCTACTACAACACTAAAAGACTACACTTAGGTATTAATCTCAAAACACCACTAGAAGTTATTAACCGATTCCAAGCTATTGGGTAGAGGACGTAGCACAAGAAAGTCACTACAAAACAAAGTTGATAAGCTTGTTTGGAACATAAATTTGCTTTTGAATTTTTTTTCCATCAACCCACTTAGAAATAGCTGGATCCCCCAGAACAGTAACTACCACATCGCTTTCAGCCTGATTTGGTGGCATGGATACCACCAATCTCACTTTACCGTTTATCTGAACTGCAATTTTTACTTCATCAGTAAGTAAATATTTTTCTTCGTATTTTGGCCAGTCCTCAAGATGAACAGAATTGATTCCGCCAAGCATTTCCCACATCTCGTCAACCAGATATGGAGCAAACGGGGAAAGTATGCGTAAGAAAATTTTAAAATCCTCTTTAGATATTGAACCCTCCTTCTCAATCAAATTAGTCAAAATCATCATCTGACTTATAGCAGTATTAAATTTAAACAACTCTATATCCTCTCCAACTTTCTTAACGGACTTGTGAAGCTCACTTCTAACCTCGTCACTACTCTTGCTTTCATCAGATATATCACTGGAGACTCCATAGACCCTTTCCAAAAATCTTCGTATGCCAGCGATGCCTCCCATATCCCACGGATACGTGCCAACCTCAGCATATGGGCCTATAAATGCCAAGTACATTTTTACGCTATCAGCTCCTACACTTTTGACTTGGCTATCAGGGTCAATTACGTTTCCTTTAGACTTACTCATCTTTGCCCCGTCAGTTCCGAGGATAATTCCTCTATTCATTCTTTTTTTATACGGCTCTTTGTCGTGGACAAGTTTTAAATCATAAAGTGCTTTGTAAAAAAAACGCGAATACAAAAGATGCACCGTTGTGTGCTCGGCGCCACCGGAATACATTTCAATTGGCATCCACTTTTTCTGCTTATCTATATTTGAAAAACTCTTATCATTCTTAGGGTCTAAATATCTAAGAAAGTACCAGGATGAATCTACAAAAGTATCAAAGGTATCTACCTCTGGATACCACCCGTCTCCAAAAATCTTCTCTGTTCTCGCTACCAACTCCTTTGAAGTGGCTAACGGAGATTTCCCCTTTACATCAAAAGTAACATCCTGTGGAAGCAGCCATGGCAAATGCTCTTCTGGTACTTTATGTGGGTTACCATTTGGGTCATACACAATAGGAATTGGCGCTCCCCAATAACGCTGACGAGAAACTAACCAATCACGAAGTTTGTAATTTGAAGTCATCTTTCCACCAACAAACTCAACAATTCCTTCTTTTGCGTCCTCACTGTACGTTCCATTAAACTCACCCGAATTTACCAAAATCCCACTCCCAGTGTATGGCATTTTCTCTGCTTCAATCACACCTACAGCATCAATATTAAATTTTTGTGCAAATTCCCAATCCCTCTCATCATGCGCTGGCACCGCCATTATTGCTCCTGTCCCATAGTGTGCCAAAACATAATCAGCAATATAAATTGGAATATCTTCCTTTGTTGCAGGATTAATGGCAGAAAGGCCTTCTAGGACTACACCAGTTTTCTCTTTCCCAAGCGACATTCTATCAATATCTGACTTTACACTAGAATCTTTTATATATGTCTCAACGTCACTGCGATTTGTAACCTTATTTTTTAGCTTCTCAACTAACTCATGTTCTGGCGCAAGAACCATGTAAGTTGCACCAAACACAGTGTCAGGCCTCGTTGTAAAAACCGAAACACTTTCATCTTCGCCACTTATTTTAAAATCAATCTCGGCGCCACCTCTCCTTCCTATCCAATTTCTTTGTGAAAGCTTTATTTCCTCTGGCCAGTCAAGGTCATCTAAATCATCTACCAGACGGTCAGCATAATCAGTAATTTTAATAAACCATTGCTCTAGATATTTTCTTACAACTTTAGCCCCTGAGCGCTCGGCTGTACCATCAGCCAACACCTGCTCATTTGCAAGCACTGTTTGGTCAACTGGGTCCCAATTAACCGCAGCCTTTCCTCGATAAGCTAAATTATTTTCGTAAAGTTTTAAGAAAAGCCATTGCGTCCATTTGTAGTACTCTGGATCAGAAGCTGCAATAGAACGAGACCAGTCAAAAGAGTTTCCCATACTCTTTAACTGCTCAACCATCGTCTTTATATTTCCTTCAGTCCATTCTCGTGGGTCTACACCATTTTTAATAGCAGCATTTTCAGCTGGAAGTCCAAAAGAATCAAATCCAATTGGAAAGAGAACATTGTACCCTTTCATGCGCTGTGCGCGTGCGTATATATCTGGAACAGAAAAAGCGTACCAGTGCCCAATATGCAGGTTTCCGGATGGATATGGATACTCAACTAAAACAAAGCGGTTCTCACGACCTTCTACTTGATCCTCAACCTTATATATTTCATCTTTCGCCCACTTATCCTGCCATTTTTTCTCAATGGCTATGTGATCATACGACCTCATGGTCTACTGCTTTCTTAATGGAGGAAACTTATCTGGATCAACAGTTCTTTCAAAACACACCACACCTTCATCATGTGTCCAGTTAGAATCTATGGCAAAACCAAATGGCTCCCTTATGAAACTAGTTTCAGTATCGTCACTCTCCTTATTAAATTCTGCACAAAGCTCAAATGTCAGATTTTCAATTATTTTATATCCATATGCTTCCTTGCTCTCTGGGTCTGTTGGCAACAAAAAGCCAATTAGCGGGTCTTCTAATTCTGTGATGTCTTTTGGCAATCTTTCTTTTTGCTGATAAAAGTTAGTAATCTGCCATTGAATTGATGAGAGGTCATTTACTTTTTCTTGGTCAAGCCTTATCTGCCTTTGTGTTTGAGGTGAACCGATTATAAAAAATCCACCAACTACAGAAATAAGTACAACTGAAGAGACAAACCAACCGATGTATTTTGAAAGCTTAGGCTCCATCTCCCACTTTCCTTTCAAGTCATATAAATAGTAGAAAAATGCTCCACCTATCACCACCAACACAGAAAGCACCTTTAGCAAAAAGGAAGATGTAAGCGCCTCTCCACCTAGGAAAGTAGTAATGAGAACTATTAAGTCAATCACAATAGTTATACCCGCAACGAAAAGTGTTAAAAAAATTAACCACTTCCTAACACCCATTCCCTTCTTCTCTGGATTTTCCCGTATATCTTGATTAAGTATTCTGGTTAAATATATGTAGAGAGGAAAGATGATTATTAGAGACGCCATTGCAAAGCGTATGGCGCCAGAGAATTGCGCCCCACGAAGTGAATCCACAAAAACCACATCTATATATTCAAAAAGTAATGTCAGCAAACTAATCGCACTAACATACAAAGCTATTATCGCTGCGCCCCACAAGAAAAAGTCTTTTGGCGTCATTTTAGTTTCGTTGCTCATAATTATTTACTAATAATACAATGTAATTAGCTTACTGTAAATCAACCATTCTAAAATGCTAGCCAACTACTAACTGAACGCAAAGTACACATCCCCCTATAACATGCTATAGGCTAGATTAGGATGACGTAAGTTAAGTTGACGACAGCTTAAAAAATCTACGAATTTTTGTATCGTCACTCATTTGCTCTATAACCACATACTGGACGTATTCTTTTATATTGAAGTAGTCAATAATAAACGAAACCTCTTTCTTGCAATCGTGCGGGTATATAAAGACAGATTTCTGCAATGGATAAAAGCCAATACTCTTAAGAGTCTGCGTAAGAGTTACTCTGGCAGATTTATATTTTTCAGGAATGTCAAAAAGTACTACATACCACTTTTTACTCCACTTCTTCTTAATCGGAAGCCCCTCTTCTTGCACCCGTAGGAATTCCGCCTCCCTTCTACCTTTTGTTGTTAATTTAGCGCAAAGAATACCTTTATCTAAATACGTCGTGATTAGTCCCCTATTCTCCAACCGAGTAGCAGACTGCTTAATGCGATACCGATACTTCGTGTCACAAGGCGAAAACAGCACAACAACAGAAGCAAGTCCTGGAAGTGCAAAAATTGCAACAATCGCAGTCCCAGTAATTAAACCCTTAAGAATAATTTTACTTATATGCCCGTGTTTTGATTTCCTACGCCTCATCACCCTAAACTATACTATAGGTTGTTATAGAGTGATTGTATAAGGAGACTAAAAAACCTTTAAAGAACCGGCCAATACGAAAATTCTCAAATACGGAATTCGATCACATCTCCGTCTTTCACAACGTATTCCTTCCCTTCTGTACGGACTTGCCCAAGTTCGCGTGCCTTAGCATATGAGCCAGAAGCAAGTAGCTTGTTCCACTCTATAACCTCAGCACGTATAAATTTTTCCTTAAAATCTGTATGAATGGCAGTACCGGCTATTGGTGCCGTTGAATCTTTTCTAATAGTCCATGCCCTGGTTTCATCCTCGCCAGTTGTAAAATATGTAATTAAGCCAAGAAGGTTGTATCCAGCCAGTATTAAATTGTTTATTCCATCTTCAACCACACCAAATTCTCTCCTAAATGTATCCTTGTCACTTTCACTCACATCACTAAGCTCATGCTCAACACCAGCGTCTACCACTACATACTCTGCCTTCATATTTTCAAGCATTTCTATCGCTTTACCAAATCTCTCGTCACCGTCATCATCAAGGTTAAGCGCGTCGTACTTTTTATTCAAAACATAAAGTATTGGCTTCATTGTTAGCAGATGAAGATTTTTTGCCACCAGCAACTCCTCTTTAGAAAAGTCGAGTTGCGAAGCGAGAGTGCCTGCTTCAAGTGTCTGAATGAGCTTCGTCAAAACCGCATCCTCAAATTCAGCCTCTTTGTCATTTTTCTTTACATCCTTTGCAATGTTCCCCTGTCGTTTTGCAACGGTTTGAAAATCAGCCATCATAAGTTCAAGGTTAATAACCTCTATGTCATTAAGTGGGTTTACTTCCCCATGAACATGCGTTATGTCTGTATCTTCAAAAATCCGCACTACCTCAGCTATAGCGTCAACCTCACGAATATTTGATAGAAATTGATTGCCCAGCCCTTCCCCATCAGCGGCCCCTTTTACAAGCCCAGCAATATCTACAAATTCAACCACAGCTGGAATAGTCCGCTTTGAGTCAGACAAACGACTCAACTGGTTGAGCCGTTTGTCTGGCACCGCTACAACGCCAACAGATGGGTCAATGGTGCAAAAGGGAAAATTCTCGGCTGGGACCGACTTTTTTGTTAATGCATTAAACAAAGTGGACTTACCAACGTTTGGCAGACCCACTATTCCTATTGAAAGTGACATATTTTATATTCCCCTCTTACCAAGTTTATACACCTTATTTCGCCATTGTTCTTTACACTTCTCTGTGGCACCCTCACTTGGCCCAAGCGTGGTTAAACGAACCGGCGATATGCCAGAAAACCCAAGTATTCCTCTCATAATCTCATTGGTGAAATCACCAAAATGAAACCAAATCATAATAGGATGTGAACCTGTAGTAACAATTACCCGAGCACTTTTACCTTTAAACAGCTTTATCAACTTACTTGTACGATTTCCCTCTTTATCCTTTTTGAAATTAAACGCAAAACTAGGAAGCCATATGCGGTCAAACATTCCTTTTAGTATTGCCGGCATTGAGCACCACCAGTTTGGATAAAGTATTACTATATGATCCGCCCACTTTATCTCCTCTTGAACGCGAAGTAAATCGGGCTCCAGTTCTTGTATTTCTTTGTACCCCTTATGAAGAATCGGGTCAAAGCTAAGCTCACCAATGTTTATCCTATGAACATTATGCCCTGCTTCTTTTGCCCCCATTTCATATTCATCTGCAAATGAACCGGCCGAAGTCTCTCTGTCAGTATTACCAAGTAGTATGAAAATCTTTTTCATCCCGTTAGAGGCAGGATGCAGCAAAGCCGTATCCATTTGTTATGCTGATAAAGATTTTCTCTTCGGTTTTTTCTTTCATAGATTCATTATATTACTAACAACTATTTATAGCCTCTAACTGGATTCATTTAATGTATTGCTATAAATACCTCGTAATAATAGAACCCGATAATAGCAAGTGCTCCGATAAGCGCAACAATTGAAAGTAGATAAATTAATTTTATTACACTTTTGATACCCCGTACTCCAGTATACTGGAGTATCAGTCCTAAGATGTAGAAGCCTACAAAAGTAAGAACTCCTTTCCCAACCCAATGATGAGTAAACATATCTGCAAGCCAGTTCTTAAGGGGCTTGTGTAGTTCACCGCCAATTGTAAGCGCAACAACAGCAATTACAGAAAGAACTGCGCTAATTAGAAATGCACTAACTAATTTGTTTTTTCTTAAAGTCTTCATATTAACCAGCTCCCCCTGAAACTATTATTCCCGAAAGTGTTACAAAAAGCGCAAGAAGGAATGTTATGAATATCAAAAATGCTAATGCCCTCTTTAAGTCTTTATTAGCTATTACCTCGTGGCCGTGTGTCCATAGAATGAGGAGGCTAACAAAAATAAGTACTGGTATAAAAAGGAACAAATGTTCCTTTGACTCCATAAATATTCCATGTGCCCAAGGATAATCACCAGCATTTATAATAGGTTTTACTTCAGAACCATACCTAAGTACATAGTAGTAACCACCAAAGCCCCAAGACACTAAGTAAGAAAGAAAAGCAATTAAGGCAGAGAGCTTCATAAACCACAAAGAAGGCTTCTTCTTTAAAATTGCCATCAAAAGTGCATAAGTAGCAGAAACCCCTATTATTCCTACAACTACGTGAGTTACTAGCATTGTAGCAAATACATTGCTCATGATTTTTTCAAGAATCTACTTCTTATAAAGTGAAGAATGTAAGCAACAATAAAAACTGCCATAACATAAACAATAATTGTCTCCATAAATGTATATGGATATGGCCGCCAAGAGCCTAAAATAAGCGCCGCATACCAGGAAGTGAGAGAAAGAGAAGAGCCGAGCCAGAAAGGAATCTTGTGCATTGTAAGAAGTATTGCATTAAAAGCAAGAATTATAACTATGCTCATCTTTGCCCAGAGTTTTGGGTCAAGAAGCCTCTCTTCTACGCCCGTAAACCTAAATAAAAGCAAGAACCCAAATCCAGAGATTACAGAAAGAAAAAGTCCGATGCGAATAATTCTGTAAGTAGTGCCTAAAACTATTTTCTCTTCAGCGTCAACCTCACCATCTTTAATAGCTCGAATATACAAAAACTCAGCAAAAGTAGCTCCACCTACTCCAAGAACGGTTCCTATAATGTGAGAGATTGTTAAAAGAGGATAAATTTCCATGTTATTTAAATTTCAGACTTTCCAATTCTATCATGCGCTTTCCGCAAAAAATTTAGATATCCCCTAAAATGGAAAATGCCACAGCAAGCTGCGACATCCTCCATGTATCTGCCAATGCAAGCATCAACAGATACACGATAAATATACACCATCTGAAGAACTCGTCTAGTGCTTCATAGCATCCCCTGTGGATAACTAAGAATCATGACATTTCCCTTTGACAGCGGGGTTTCTTGACGGTATTGTTGTCCTGTTATACATGTTTTCAAAAATAATTTCAATTGTTACAGACCTTTTAAGGGCTGCGCGCGAAAATAAGCGGGCTGTTCTGCCAACCACAGCAATTATTACTATTTCTGCCATAGTCATTCTTATCGGGATTTCTCCTAATAAAGAAGAAGCGAATCTACTTAAATCAATCAGAGAAGTTGAAACGAAAAGTGTAGCCGAGCTACTAAACGAGCGGGCACCGCTTCCACTTATTGGTCGTGTGCGTTCACAAAGTGAAGCGAACCTTAGGGTTGAAACAACTGGAGAAGTAGTGAGCGTATACAACTCTGTCGGCGATTTTGTTAACGCGGGAAAAATAATTGCAGAAATATCAAATGCATCTGAACGTGCATCTGTACTTCAGGCTGAAGGTGGCGTAGAGCAAGCCGAAGCTTCACTTGAAAAACTGAAACGTGGAACTAGAGACGAAGAGCTTTCAATATTAGATATAAACCTAAGTAAAGCAGAAGACGCTTACTCCTCATCTCGCCTATCTGCAGTGAACACTTTACTTTCTGCATATTCCATTATTGATGACGCAATACTAGGAAAA
>JADHUY010000003.1 GCA_016784305.1 Parcubacteria group bacterium | reverse complement strand
CGACGCCTTCTTGAAGTTGCTCCACAAAAGAAGCCGACTCGTTAGATATGGCAGGGTTTGGCTTAATATTGTCTAACTCATTTGTAAAATAAACTGCCCACAAAATAAACACAATTAAAGTTATTGCTCCGGCAATACCAAAAGCTATTCCCTGCTTTTCGGGCTCACTCCTCTTTCGTAAGTCCTCTAAAATACTTTTCATATCTATGAACTAAGAACAACAACATCTCCAGTACGACTTTCAACGTCACTTTTCTTTACAGTAAGCTTGTCAACAGGCTTTACCCCTTCAGCACCTTCTTCTTTAAGGAATGTCTTTAGTGCATCTTTCTTTCCTATTTCACCGTAATGCATCGGTACAACTATATTTGGCTGAAGCGATACAGAAATGTCATGAGCATCTGACGCAGAGAGAACTCCGTCTCCACCAATTGGCACAAAAAGAATGTGGATGTTATCTATTTCCTCTAACGCCTTACTATTTATGCCCTTAGTGCCAAGTGCGCCTAGAAAACAAAGATTCATTCCTTCTAGTGTTACTAAATAAATTGTATTTGGTCTGTTCTCACCATTATAGTTTGACCTGGATTCAAATCCTCTGACGGCCACATTACCCACTTCGTATTCTCCTGGACCTGAAATAACAAACGGCTCTTTGCCTGCATTTGCGACTTGTTCTACTCCATTAAAATCTGGGTCAGCAAGCGTGACCAGCGCCAAGTCAGAGCCAAAACGTGTTTGCTTTAGCTTTGATGACTTTGATATTGGATTTAGTGCAATTGTAGTATTCGCAAAACTCACCTTAAAACACTCGCCTCCATGATATGTAATAACCATGCGGGAAGTATATCAGAAGACGTCCAAGCTTCCACTTTTCTATATTATATGTATACTAGCGACAGCTTATAGAGGCCACTTGGGCTACTATTTAGAGCATTTGTTTATAAATAACAGCGGAGCTAACCCTATTTCGTGAACCTGTCAGTTACGATGAAATAGTACTCTGGCTGTTGTATTAAATTATGACAGAAATTGAAAAAGACGTAGAAACCGAAGAAACAGAGGACACAGCCAAAAAAGGAAAAAAGGAGACGCAGATGGGGACACTTTTTGAGTCTAGCCCTACCCCACCAATAGAAGGTGACTTGGTTGAAGGACCGGTTATTGCAGTTGATCGTGCGCGTGTTTACATTGATTTGCCACCTTTCGGGACTGGAATAATCTACGGAAAAGAGTTCATGAGCGCAAGAGATATTTTGCGCAAGGTTAACATTGGGGACACGATTGCCGCAAAAGTAATTGACCCAGAAAACAAGGAAGGCTACGTAGAGGTGTCGCTTAAAGAAGCAAGACAAGCTCTTCTTTGGGCTGAAGCAGACACAGCCATAAACGATAAACAAACGTTTGAAGTTATGGTTAAAGAAGCCAACAAAGGAGGTCTCATCATTGAGTGGCAAGGTATTCAAGGATTCCTACCAGCATCTCAACTTGCTGGAGAGCATTATCCACGTGTTGAAGATGGGGATAAGGACAGGATTCTGGATGAACTTAAGCAACTGATAAATCAAAAACTTACAGTCTCCATCATCACCGCTGATCCAAAAGAAAACAAACTAATCTTTTCTGAAAAAATTGGGGACCAGAAAAATCGCGACAAAATAATTGACGGCTACAACATCGGAGATGAGGTAGACGGTGAAGTAACCGGCGCTGTTGAGTTTGGAATATTTGTGAAACTTGAAGAAGGACTTGAGGGACTTGTTCACATCTCCGAAATTGACTGGGCGCTAGTCGAAGACCCGCGCACAATTTACAAAGTTGGTGATAAAGTGCGCGTAAAGGTAATCGAAATAAAAGATGGAAAAATCTCTCTTTCCATTAAGGCTCTAAAAGAAAATCCTTGGAAACAAGCATCCGAGCGGTACAAGAAAGACAGTCCTGTAAAAGGAGTTATCATCAAATACAACAAGCACGGCGCGCTTGCTTCAATTGAGGAGGGTGTAGCTGGACTCGTTCATATTTCAGAATTTGAAAGTGAGGAGAAGCTAAGAGAGACGCTTGAGCTTGGAAAAACTTACGACTTCACCATTACCCTCTTTGATTCAGCAGACCAAAAAATGACACTTTCTTACAAAAACAAAGAAGAAAAGTAAAACCTACACCCAAGAAAGAATATAAATCACCAAAACCCAAAATGATGGACGTCCGACGTCCATCATTTTGGGTTTTGGTCCTAGTTGTAGTGGTTCATCGCGTATTGGCGCCCTTTCTCTAAATATGCACCTATCATCTTATTTATATCTTTCGCCGAATTCTCAATTTTTCTCATTTCGCTTCCCGATAACTTTCCCAGAACAAATTTCTCAACTGCGCTTTGCCCTTTTGGCTTCTTCAATTTCCCAAAAAAAGTTTTTGGACTGATGCCAATTCTTATTCTTATAAAGTCTTTTGTGCCAAGCGAACTTATAATTGACTCAATTCCATTGTGTCCAGCAGACCCGCTCCCAAAAGACATCTTAAACTCTCCAATCGGCAAATCTAAATCATCGTGAACAACAATAAGCCTGGCTCCACTTTCCTCTTTTGTAGTAAAAGTAACCACAGATTTACCAGATTCATTCATAAATGTTTCCGGAAGTACCAGTGTCACCGATTTCCCACCAATCTCTCCTGTTGAAACAAGTGCGCGTGCTACTCCATTTTTTCGCCAGTCTGTAAAATTATTTCTATATCTAAAATCCTCAAGAGCAATGCGCCCAGCATTGTGTCTAGTCCTTTCATATTTATCTCCCGGATTTCCGAGACCAACAATTAAATACACCATGGAGTCAGTTTACTACTTAAGAGGCAAAACATGAAGGTGAGTATTGTGTCAATGAATACATGCGTAGTAGACTAACAACTAATATGGATGAACCAAACAAGCCAAACGAAAATTTTTTCGTTGAAATTGTAAAATTCTCCGTCATAGCTATTATCATCGTCGCGCCAATCCGAATATTCATTGCTCAGCCCTTTATTGTAAGTGGTGCATCTATGGACCCCACCTTTGAGACTGGCCAATATCTAATAATAGACCAGCTAAGCTACAGATTTGACGAACCAAAGCGCGGGGATGTTGTAGTCTTTCGCTTCCCTCCTGAGCCATCTACATTTTTCATAAAAAGAATTGCTGGTCTACCAAATGAAACGTTGAAATTTATAAATGGAGAGCTATTTGTAGAAAATGCCGATGGAGAGAGCAAGATAGATGAGCCATATATAAGTAAAGCTAACTTTAGCAACGACACTTTGGAAGTCAGTCTATCTGAAGATGAATATTATGTGCTTGGAGACAACCGAAAAGGAAGTTCCGACTCGCGCATCTGGGGCACTCTGCCAAAAGAATCTATTCTAGGGCGCGCGTTTATAAGACTGCTTCCAATAACAAAAGCTGAAATTTTACCAGGCAGTATAAGCAAATAAGATGATTGCATTCAACAACCGGGTTAAAAGCTCTGATGATTTTTTGAAAAGTTCCGTTGATATTGCCAACTACTACGGCTTCCTGCCAATCTCATCCGTCTTAAACGAATACGACAAACCAAAGCGCTCACAGAAACTAAAATCTGTAATACAACACTTTGACTACACTGGTCCTGAAATAGAATCAGCAGAAGTCATGCGCTCATATATTGCACACGGTTTTGCAAAACTTGAACAACCTACTCTTTTTTATAGCAACACAAGTGACAAAGAACAGGTTAATTTTTCACTTAAAGTAATCGGCTCAAAAAAAACTATAGCCGAGGCTATACTTCTTAAAACTACTCTTGCAATACTTGACGAACTGGGGATTTCAAACACATGTGTGTATATAAATGGTGTCGGAGACCGCGACTCAACTGCAAGATATACAAAAGAGCTCAACAACTACTTCAGAAAACACATTGAAGACTTGCCGGGGTCAGTAAGACAAGCAATGAAAAAAGATCTTTTCTTAGCTTATAACGACCTCTTTCTTCGTAAACATGAGCTTTGCAAAGGTGCACCAAACACAATGCAGTTCCTAAATGAAGCAAGTCGCATACATTTGCGTGAAATACTTGAGTATCTAGACGGAATGGGTGTGCGCTATGAAATTGATACTAGTTTAATTGGAAGTGGTAACTGCCACACAAAAACCTTCTTTGAAATACGTGAAGAACCGAGTGAAGATAGAAAAGAATACACCGTCTTTGCGAGCGGTGGCAGATTTGACGAACTTTCAAGGCGTGCATTCAGACAAGAAATCCCAGCAGCCGGAGTTACGCTCACGTGCGAGCGTCGCGGACGAGTGAACAAAAAGTACGAAGCAAAGAAAACAAAAAAGCCAAGAGTTTGTTTTATTCAACTAGGATTTGACGCAAAACTTAAAAGCCTTTCTGTGATTGAGACTCTAAGGAAATCAAAAGTGCCAGTTTACCAGACTCTAGGGTACGAGCGACTTACCGACCAGCTACTTCTTGCACAGGAGATGCAAATCCCCTACGCAGTTATTATGGGTCAAAAAGAAGCACTAGACGGCGCTGTAGTGGTAAGAGACCTAGATACACGCTCTCAAAAGACTGTCCTCATTGGGGATTTGCCCGCATACCTTAGAACCATATAAATAAGAATTATTATTAGTAGCTTGTACAAGCCATATTTATGTGGTATTTTTTCTCTCATGATAAACGTAGAAGTTGAAAAGACAGGAACAGAAAATACGGCGAGCCTCGTTAGGCGTTTTACCAAGCGCATGCAGCGCTCTGGTGTTTTACAACGCACAAGAAAAAACCGCTTCTTCACTAGGACTCCTTCACAATTCCTTAAGCACAAAAACGCAATAAGAAAGATAGAAAGACGAGAGAAATACGAAGAGCAGGTTAAACTCGGAAAGGTTCAGGAAAGAGTGTTCCGTAAGCGATAAATGGCTCTATCAATCCTAAAACGTACAAAAGGACCGCTAGTGCGGCTTCCTTTTGAATTAATGAAAAATAAAGTACTCGGCCCTAAGTACGAACTAAGCCTAGTATTTTCTGGAGATACTCTCACTAGAAGACTAAATAAAGAATACAGAGGCAAAGATTATGTGCCGAATGTACTGACTTTTCCGCTTGATAGTGATGAGGGAGAAATCTTCATTAACCCGAATATTTCAAAACGCGATGCAAAGAAATTTGAGATGGGCTACAAAAATTTCATAGGATATTTGTTTATCCACGGTATGCTTCATTTGAAAGGCTACAAGCACGGTAGTACAATGAACAAGCAGGAGCGGACATTGTTAAAACACTTTAATCTTTCTTAAAGCATACTCTGAAAGTAGACATGGAAAGGTTTTAGAACAAGCTTCCAGTTCTCTAATATATAGAACCTGCTCCATTAAACCGCCAACGTCGGACGCTTCTTTTTCTATGTCACGAAACATCATAACAGGAATAGATATAGGCACCTCTAAAGTGAAGGTGTTAATTACTGAACACACAAAAGGAAAGGATAAGCATTTCCCGCGCATAATTGGTAGTGGTTCATCTGAATCAAAGGGTCTTAGGCACGGCTATATTATTAACACAGAAGATGCTAAACGAAGTGTAAAAGAAGCACTAAAAGAAGCTGAAAAAGAAGCAGGTGTCACAGTAAAGTCAGCATATATCTCAATAGGAGGTGTAGGGCTTGACGAAGTACATTCAACTGGGCAAGTCATAATCTCTAGAGCCGATTTAGAAGTGGTTGACCTTGATATTAAAAAAGCGATTGAAGACGGCACAGAAAAAGCCGAAAATAAGATTTTAAATAAAAAAATTCTACACGAAATTCCACTACAATATTGTATTGATGGAGAGAAGCTCTTAGGGCGCCCAATAGGCATTCACGGTGGGAAGCTTGAAATAGACATACTTTTTATAACAGCATTTGAGCAACACCTAAATGACATGATACAAGCCGTTGAAGACACCGGGATTGAAGTAATAGACGTCATGGCGGCACCAATCGCTGCAAGCCTAGTTTCTTTAACAAAAGCCCAGAAAAAGGCAGGTTGCGTCCTTGCAAATATTGGCAGTGAAACCGTATCAATAGTTGTATTTGAAGAAAATGTACCGATTTCCCTTAAGGTCTTCCCTATTGGCTCAACCGATATCACAAATGATATCGCACTTGGCTTAAAAATTTCTCTTGAGGAGGCGGAACAAATTAAAAAAGGAGCTATCACGAACACTAGTTTTACAAAAAAGAAGCTAGACGACATTATAGATTCTCGTATGTCTGATATTTTTGAACTAATCGAAAAACATTTAAAAAGTATCGGTAAAAACGGTTTGCTTCCAGCAGGAATAATAATTACTGGTGGTGGCTCTGGTATCACTACAATTGAAGATTTGGCGCGTGCCGCTCTTAGACTTCCTTCAAAGGTTGCGTCACTTCACGTTGCTGAACACGCTAAAGTCCGCGACGCATCATGGTCAGTGTCATACGGGTTAACTATTTGGGGTCTTACAGCAGACGAAGAGCCAATTGGACTACAACTAGCAAAAAGAACGGGCGGTAAAGTAGCTAACTGGATAAAACAGTTTCTTCCATAAATCAAATATACAGTTAAGACAGCAAAGTCCGTAGTTTAGCCACTAAATTTGGCTAAAACAATGATACAGAGACTAAAAATGTCAACGGCTTCACAATTCAATTTCCCCTGCTATGATAGGGACACTTTTTTACTTGGCAAAAATACTATATGAAACAAATTCAACCAGATGTAGAAGCATTCGCTCGAATAAGAGTAGCCGGGGTTGGTGGTTCTGGTGGAAACGCTGTTAACCACATGATTGATTCAAAGGTTAAGGGCGTGGATTTTATTACTATAAACACAGACGCACAAGCACTTCATCACGCAAACACAAAAAAGAAAATCCATATTGGTAAAAACTTAACTCGTGGATTGGGAACCGGAATGAACCCGGAACTTGGAAAGCGCGCGGCCGAAGAAACAAAAGAAGAAATACAAGAGGCTCTCAAAGGTTCCGACATGATTTTTGTAACTTGCGGAATGGGAGGAGGTACCGGAACAGGAGCAGCTCCTGTTGTAGCAAAGACTGCGCGTGACGCAGGGGCTCTCACAGTAGCAGTTGTCACAAAGCCTTTCTCATTTGAGGGTCAGCAAAGGATGCGCCTAGCAGAGCAAGGCATTGAAGAGTTGAAGAAAGAGGTGGACGCTCTTATCGTTATTCCAAACGACCGCCTATTGGCTGTGGTCCAAAAAGAGACCTCTATATCAAACGCCTTTGCAATGTGTGATGACATCCTAAAACAGGCTGTAGAAGGCATTTCAGACCTTATTACAACCCCTGGAATCATTAACGTAGACTTCGCCGACATCCGCTCGGTTATGGACAATGCTGGCTCCGCCCTTATGGGAATTGGTACTGCCACAGGAGAAAAACGTGCAGAGGAGGCGGCGCACGCTGCCATTAGCTCACCGCTTCTTGAAGTCTCAATCACGGGTGCTAAAGGAGTGCTATTTGCTATCGCTGGTGGAGACGATTTATCAATGCTTGAAATTCAGGACGCAGCCAAGGTCATCACGGAGTCAATTGATCCAAATGCGAAGGTTATTTTTGGAGCTATCAAAGACACTAAGCTTAAGAAAAATGAGGTTAAGGTTACTGTTATTGCTACAGGCTTTCCTGAAGGCCCTTCAATGCAAAAGAGCTCTTCCCTCTTCCAATTAAATAAGAAAGAAGATGTAAAAGAGGATGCTGAAAAAGACAAGAAAATTGGCGGCAAAATCTACAATTCAGTTCCTGCGGCTACTCCAGTAAGAGAAATCCCTAATTCCGAAAAGGAAGAAGAAAAGAAGGACGAAAAGGATGGTGGCGATGACGATTGGGGCGCGGTGCCAGCATTCTTGCGACGCTCAAAGCTAAAGTAAGCTTTGATTCGCAAGAATGCGAACTGCGCCCCAATGGGGCACAAAAGCGTTAAGAAAACGATACCTGCGTATCGTTTTTAGCTTTTATGAAGCGCAGTCATGTCGTGAATACTTGGAACGACAGATGAGCTCGGCCAGGAGGTCCTTAGCGAGTTTGCGAGCCCTGCCTGCCGGCAGGCAGGTTAGAAACCTGACGGCGGTTCCTGCTTTCTTAAGGAGGTCAAAACTAAAATAAAACATTAAAAAAACAAAAAACCTGCCATACGGCAGGTTTTTTGTTACAATATCGCTTATGAAAGATTTAATAATAATCGGCGGTGGACCTGCCGGAGTGGCTGCTGGTGTATACGCTGCCAGAAAGCAGTTAAAAACAACTTTAATAACAAAAGAATGGGGCGGGCAAAGCTCAGTATCAACTGACATACAAAACTGGGTCGGAACTATCTCTATTTCAGGGGACGATTTAGCAAAAGCCCTTAAGGCACATCTAGATGCATACAAAGGTGAATATGTAGAGGTATCAGACGGAGCGCTTGTAAATAAAATTGAGAAAAGCGCTGATGGTTTTATAGTAGGAACTGAAGATGGAAAAAGCTTTGAAGGCAAAACTGTGCTTATTTGCGCTGGTGCCGACAGAAAAAAGCTGGATGTACCCGGCGCTGCGGAGTTTGACCAAAAGGGCCTCACCTATTGTGCGAGTTGTGATGGACCGCTTTTTGCTAACCAAGATGTGGTTGTAATAGGAGGAGGAAATGCAGCCTTTGAGACAGCAGCACAACTTCTAGCTTACACAAAGAGTGTTACGTTACTCAATCGCTCTCCTCAATTTAAGGCAGACCCGGTAACTGTTGAAAAGGTTCTTAAGAATCCAAAAATGAAAGCACTGCTAAACGCTGAAACCGTTGAGATAAAAGGAGATAAGTTTGTAAACGGACTGATATATAAAGATAAAGAAAGTGCAGATATTAAAAATCTTACGATAACAGGAGTTTTTGTTGAGATTGGACTTGTTCCAAATACATCTTTTGTGGAAGGACTTCTTGAGATGGATAAAATAAATAGAATCAAGGTGAATGGGAAGAACCAGCAAACAAGCCTCTCTGGTATATGGGCAGCTGGTGATTGTACAGATGAGCTGTACCATCAAAACAATATTGCCGCAGGGGATGCCGTAAAAGCTCTAGAAGATATTTATAATCATCTGCACACTAGATAATCTAGAGATATTGCAAGACTAGCTACTAGGCAAACTTCGTGCGCTATGTTGTTTCTCAATGTCGCTTTTAAGTTCAGCCTGAAGACGCTTAAACGCATTCTCTGCGTCTGAAATCTCTTCCTTTAATTTCTCTACGTCCTTACGCTTTCGGGATAAATCCGCTTCAGCCTCATTAAATGCACGCTCATATTTATCAAGTTGAGCTTCCTCTCTTCGAAGCTTAAGTCTTGTATTTCTCACATCTCCACGAAGGGCATCTAATTCTCTTTCTATACTCATGCGCTCATTATAGCACTAGATCCCAAAGCCTTAAATCCAGAACAACTATATTACCAATTCAAATATGTAATTGTAAATTGCAATACTGTGGCAAAAGAAACCCAAGCAAGGTATGGAATGTTTATATAGACCACCCACTTATAATGTGGCCAAATAGCGATGAGAGCCCAAATGAGCGTCGCAAGAACGAGCAAAATATCCACGGCTGCTAGGACGTTATTCTGTAGCCCAAATTGAAGGGGTGTAAAAGCGAAGTTAAAAATCAAATTTAAAATGAAGGGTAATATAATCCAAAAAGACAAGTTGCCTTTGAAAAACTTGTACCCCACAAAGCCAAATGAAACTGCTATTAAAGCATAAAGCACGCTCCACACAGGTCCAAAGAGCCACGATGGAGGTGCCCATGTTGGTTTAATTAGTGTTTGGTACCAATCGTATGTGCTCATAGGTAAATTTTATCACAATTGGTTTGGTTATTGGCGCTCGTCTTTTGGACCAGATTTGTTATATAAACTTTTAAAAAAACAAGCTAACCCCATAAAAAGAAAAGCCACCCTCCCGCCGAAACGGAAGGGTGCTTCAGTTTCGTGGCTGGGTGGTTGTTCACTCGATCCCCTCGGGAACCTTGAGCTCCTCCTCGATCGCTTCGATGTTGAAGCCATCGGGTAGGCGGCCGACTTCTGCGAGATAGCGCAGGTTGGCCATAAGGAACTTATCCCGAATCATACGAAACATATCCGCATGACCTTTGCGCTCCTTGCCAAGCTTCGCTTGTTCTTCGCGCACAGTTTGGAGTTCCTTCTCCATGTAGGCACGAAGCTCGTCGTCGTTCATCAGCTCGGCCGCAGTTTTTTGATACTCATCGGTGTTTTTTGAACCACCGGAGCTGCCTATGGCTACATGGTGCTCACGAGTCCGCGCAAGCGGAGCTTTCGGAATCTTAATACTTTGGTCCATTTGGCGCTTATCCTTTGGTATGATGCCTATTAAAGGCGGGAACAGTGGGATTCTTAGATCCTAAAACTGGACGAACCGTACATTAAAAAGTGAGGCCTGTAAAGGTTTGAAGTGAGAAAATGAGGACCAGTACAATTAAATTAGTAAAAGCGTGTCGCAATTAGAACATAATAATATATAGAGTATTGTACTAATTTTCGTTTTCACGTTTTCCCAATTAGAACATAAAAATATATGAAGTATTGTACTAATCCCCGTTTTCCGTTTTCGCAACAGCAACTATCTGCATATGGGATTCGTAAAGAGGTTTCTCTTTACACATTTATTGGAGAGTATTTCCGACAGCGAGTTCATTATGGAGAAAATATGGAAAAATGATTTAACAGATGAAGTGCTGGCCCTACTTTCTGGCCAGACACTAGAGAGAGCTCGTAGCATCATAAAAGAATTTGACAGCAAAACATTTTTCCAAACAGCACGATTGATTATAAAAAATACTAGAAGTGTAGAATTCAAAAAAGACATCCCCTACGTTCTCATAATAAATGACAAAGATGAAACTGTTGATATTGAAAGGATTAAGAGCTTGTTTGAAAGAGAAATACCAAAATCCAACTTACTCACTATTTACACAACTATAGAGCATTATCCGAAGGATATATCTAAGAAGTATTTCCAGCACAACATTCCAAAAACAGAGATAGAGAAAATTAGTGACTGGATTACTTAACTTTGTGTCGTTCCAGAGTAATTAGAACGTAAAAATATATGGAATATTGTACTAATCCCCGTTTTCCGTTTTCCCGTTTTCGTTTTCGTTTTCCGTTTTCACAAATTTGATATCTATTTACTTACTTTGATAAAAAAGATATTGTCCTAAGTATGAATGACCTTATTGAGGGATTGTACAATATTTTAACAGACACCATTTCAAATAAACGTTTCTATTCGGCAAGAAGTTTAGGCTTTAGGGCAGAATTAAAACTTTTTACATATTTTGGCAACCGTAATAATGAAATTCTTGATGGAGGCCAATTTCTCTTTGGAAACAGAAATGAATCTCACCAGCATAATCTTATCTATGTTACGGTGTCCGACACCGAACAAGACGATTATATACAGTTTTATAAGAAACTATCAGTATTTCCTTTGGTTAAAGAAATGTATTTTATTAAATATTCCTCCAATGAAGACTGGGGCCGCACAATCTTTAAGGTAAAGGATGAAAATGAGAATATTATTGAAATACAGATACCTAAGCCAAATTTTACATATTATAAATACGAAAACGATGTTTTTAGTCCGTGCACGTTAGAAGACATTACTTCAAAATTTGAGAGAAAGAGCGGTGAGAGACACTCTGCAAAAAAAACTAACGAGCTAGCGTATCTCTCTGAGTTCAGCCAAAATATAATTCGAGGTGTCTATTCAAATAGGTTTTTTCTTGACGTTTTACTTGGAGGATACAAAAAGGGAATGATTGACTTTGACGGAATATTAAAAAGTGAGGGGAGATTTATCTTACTCGAATCCAAGGAAAAAGATCGGGGTGGAGAAAACCCAAATCAATTTTTTGGATGGGATTCACGAAGATTCCCTTGGTATTTATACTTACAACTAACAACTGGCATGCAGGTCTTATACGTAATTAGAGAAGTAAACAATCAAGTTGATCGAGAGTTTGTTGACTGGATGTACATAGAGATGGAAGACTTTGCGAAATCAGCCTCTTGGCTCTCTGAAACTGGAGGAGGGGGCGGCTCTGGCACTATCACGGTACCTGTAGGAGCGTTTAAAAAGCTAGATGACCTAAGGGCTTAAAGACCTTCTACCGCTAATTCGTACTTTACTAGCAATTACTACTGAGAAAATTACTTTCTACTAGATACTAAAATATCTTTAGTTGCAGTAATATTTTCACTCATGATTTTCTCTAAATTAATTGACTTTCTTTTATCTTTATATGGCTTTATGGTCTCCATCTCTTTAGCAATTTTTTTTGCTAACTCACATATAACTGGTACTGCAACACTATTTCCAAACTGCTTGTAGGCCTGTGCGTCACTTACTGGGATATAAAAATCATCTGGATACCCCTGTAGTCTTGCTGCTTCACGCGGACTTAGCTTTCTTGGATTTTTATTTTTCTGTTCAATAAGAATCTCTGACCCATCCTTGTAGTAACGTGCAGATATAGTATTGGTATATGGAGACTCTCTGTTAAATAACGTATACCCAAACCCGTTTCCTTTTTCTTTATGCTCTAGTTTCCTTCTTTTATGACCAGCCCACAGTTTATCTGAGATTGTATATTTTCCATCCACATTTTCCTCAAGAATATCACCAACATCTGTCTCGACTCCGCCCACTTCCGGAAACTGGAAATTAGTTTTGCCAAGAAAAGCAACTATATAAATCCTCTCCCTATTTTGTGGCACACCAAAATCTTTTGCGTTCAAGACTTTCGCATGTACTTCATATCCCATACTTTCTAATGTCTCTTTTATGATTTTAAGAGTATTTCCACCGTCATGACTTTTAAGACGCTTAACATTTTCCAAAAAAACAACCCGAGGTCTGTGATAATCAACTATTTTAGCAATATCAAAAAACAAAGTACCTCTGGTGTCTGAGAAGCCACGCTTTAAGCCAGCTTGAGAAAAAGGCTGACATGGAAAACCAGCCAAAAGCACATCGAACTCAGGAATTTCTTCCGGTTTAATTTTAGTTATATCGCCGTACGGAATCTCACCAAAATTTGCTTGGTATGTCACCTGTGCATACTTATCCCATTCTGACGAAAAAACATTTTCTCCTCCGACACTCTCGAAACCAAGCCGAATTCCGCCAATTCCCGCAAATAAGTCTATGGTTTTAAAAATTGGATTTGGTATTTTTCGATTATCAGAAAACAAACTTTGCGATACTACTTTGTTTTTCTTTGCCATGTCTATTTCTTAATTACGCTTATTATTTTACCATTTATCATGTAGTCATCTTCGCTTGATATGTATATTGGTTTGTGTCTTGTATTGGTTGATTCAGATTCAAGTGTGATCTGACCGGTTTTTTTGTCTCGCTTAAATTTCTTTAGATTTGCACAGCCGTCTATTATAGAAAGGACGTAGTCACCGTTCTTCGGGTTTCTATACTCTGAGTCAATCAGCACAAAATCGCCTTCTGCGATACTTTTTCCACCAATTTTCGCTTTATTCATGGAATCACCTTCAACTCGTAGTGAAAATATGCCGTCTCGCCTATTTAGAACATCCCTAGAAACCTTTAAATACCCTTCAATATTTTCTTCTGCAAAGGCGGTCGCTGTTCCTGCGTTAGCAACACCTAGTATGGGTATCGTAAAAGAACTTAGAGCTAAATTTTTAAATTCACGTGTATTTTCTCCCTTCGCAGGAATGTTCATTGCCCGCTTCTTGTGCTTTTCAGTCTTTAATAGTCCTTTTTTACGTAGATAAGAAACGTGCTGATGAACAGTTGAGGTAGACACATCAAAAAAGTCAGCGATTTCTGCTAGAGACGGCGAGTACTTGTTGTCCTTTTGAAACTCAGTAATAAACTTTAGTACCTCCGCCTGTCTTTTTGAAGGTCTATCCCTCATAATCATTGACTTTTTATACATACCGGAAGTATAATACCGTAAGTTATCCTTAACAAGGATCTTATCCACAATTTATCAATTAAATAAGGCATATGACAAGGAGGAGGAACAAACAAGAAGAGATAGACTACCTGAACGAACAGCTTCGCAAGCATAAAGCTGAAGACAGTGCGTCGCGACAAGAGATTGAATCTGGATATCGCTCTGTTATAGACCAGAAGGATGAAAATATTAAAGAATTAAATCAAGAGCTGAAACAAAGACTGTCTGAAATGGAAAATAAAGACGAACAGATACAAACAATGGAATTAAAGCGATTTGCTCAGGCATACGCGGATCAGGAAAGTGAATACAAAACGGAAGGAGAGAAGTGGTTTAAATACGGTTTTATCACTTCTGTTTTACTAGCCACCTCCGTGCTTGCTTCAATTTTTTCTGTTTATATCCCTCGCATAAGCGGGACATGGTACGAAAATCCAGGATTTTATCTTCTTAACCTAATCTTCATTACACTTTTTGTATATGCACTTAAGCAACATCTACATTTTGGGAAACTAAGGATTGATTACGCTAACAGAAAGACATTGGCTCAGTCGTATCAATACATTATCGAAGATGAAGAGGATAAAGATGTGGCAAAACGATTTCTTGAGAGAGCCGCAGATGTTTTTAGTTCGCGAGCGGACCTGACATCCGGAGACGTAACCCCTCAAGAAGGTTTTTTGACAAAAATGTTCAACAGAAAAAAAGAAAGCGTAGAGTAAACAAAAAACTGCTTTACTCTCCTAAATACACCCCCTATCTTACCCCAAGCCACTCTTTAACGCCTTTTAGCCATCCTCCTGTGAAATAATCCTCTGGTTTGAATTCATTCTTGTCTACCCACTTCATTTCTGTGTGATGCTCGCCTAGTACCACCTCGCCACTTTCATATTTTGCGGAATACCCAACAGCAAAAATGCGCGCCGTCTCTCCTGTGTCATCTTCTACCCTTTCGTGTCGCATTAAAACTTCAGGCTTGCCGAGCGTGTAGGAAACAGCCTCTCCTAGCTCCTCTTTAACCTTTCGAGCTACGACTTCCTCAAGAGGTGCATTAAACTCATCCTTTTTAATTCTGCCTCCCGGCAAATCCCAGTCTCCCCATTTGTCTTTAAATATAAAAAGCTTCCCATCATCCTCAAGGAATAGCTTAACCGCCACAAAATATGTATCTTTGTCTTCCATTTTTATTACCTTACTTAAAATTGCAAAGGACTGCCCTTTGCATCCCCTCTTACCCATTCCAACCAGTATAGCCACTTGAAGGCTACAAAGCTACGCTTTAAAGCCTTCTCTTTTCCAACTTACTAAAAACCCACCGAAACCCGCATACCATCAAAATCCTGCGAGATTTTGATGGAATTAAGGGCTTTTTTTTACAATATGAATTTCTTATTTTTTTGCCAAATGGACAAAAATGTTGTAGTATTTTAGCCATATTTTGCGACTCAATCACTGAATGAGTCGCAAAATATGGCTAAGATAGGTAGCACTATTTAACGGCCCCATCGCTAATTGTTATGGAATGGGAGCAGAATGTTTCCATCCGGTCACGAGCCGGCGAATGAATCCCCGATATTTATGAGGGAATAGGTAGGTTTTCTGAAAACCTGCTAAATGTGTAAAGTAGACTGCCGATTAATAACATACGTTATTACACGGCCCCATCGTCTAATGGTTAGGACAGCAGGTTTTCATCCTGCAAATCGGGGTTCAATTCCCCGTGGGGTCATGAAATCAAAGAGGCACACGCGAATGCGTGTGGTAATTATGATTTAATAGACCCCACGGGGAATTGAACGGCGCAGGCTGCGAAGCCGACCGACTCACAGGGAGGTCGTAAGCCGAGCCGCGTCCAGCGTTCTTATGAACGTAGTGAATTAGAAAAAGCGGGACAATTCCCCCCAATATCACACACTATAAATACCTGGAGGAGTGCCCGGAATTGGTAACGGAGCGCATTCGAAATGCGTCGCGCGCAAGCGCTTGTGAGTTCGAGTCTCACCTCCTCCGCAACATACAAAGGAAACCCCGATTAAGGGGTTACTTTTGTATGTATGAAATAGGATGGAGTGAGGACTCGAAACGACCGAATATATCGCACGGAGTGTTACGAGTACGATATGAGGGAGCGGGCAGGAAGTTCTTATGGAGCGTAGCGGAATTAGAACTTGACGCCGAGTCTCACCTCCTCCGCTAGGAGCACAAAAAGAACCCACTCTTAATGGGTTCTTTTTGTGGTTCTATGAACGAGAGGACTCGAAAGCCGGAGGCGGTACACAAGCCGAGTGGAACGAGGACTTGTCGCCGAGTCCGGGCAGGAGCCACTTACCAAAAACCTTGCGATATATCGCAAGGTTTTTGGTTTAGTGAGCTGACGCCGAGTCCTCCCTGTTTGTTCAAATCTTTGATCTGACCGACAAACAGCAGTGCCGCCTGAGGAACTCCTCTCCTCCGCAAGAGTTTGTACGATATATCGTACAAACTAATTTAGCGAGCTCACACCGAGTCTCACCTCCTCCGCAACATTGCCCTAATCAAGACCTTGGAGTAGCATATCTCTATGGGATTTGAACAACCACAATACGATGAAGACGGAGATATTATTTCTCACGAACCTCTTTCTAGTGCCTTACTGACTGCCTACGAAAAAGCAACAAGAGTAATAAAGAGAAATGAAATAGATATTTCCTCTTTCACTAAATTCTTCTCTTCAGTTGAAATAGAGAAGGACGAAAAAGATGTCGCTCTGTCTGATAGAGAATTTGAAGATGACGATAATAAAAAAGTAGCGACTGTTCTTGAAGCAATGGTGGCAGAACAAATTGATAACGGGTGGTTTGGCAGTAGCATCAGAACCGCAAAACATTCTAGGTTTGATGACTACAGAAATGGCGTAGATATTGTCGCTGAAATTGAAGATAGAGTAGCAGAAGAAGAAGCCAAAAAATTGGCTATTGCTATTGACGCAACGTACGGTGTGGGGACCTCTAAGATGAAGATATCGAAAATACTTGAAGATATAGATAAAGGAGAGCTTGCCAATATTAAATATTATCAATCATCCAAAGGTGAGCAGATTCCCAATCAAAAAATGCCCAAATTTGTAGTAGGCGCTGATAGAGCTACAGTAGAAAGACTAAGCGTGTTATGGACAAAAGACAATCTGGCCGAACTAAACATTCACCCAGCACAAAGGATGATGCTTGAGCAGATAAAAAAGCAAGCCGAAGTCTTCAATAAATATGCAACCTCTAAAGATCAACCGGAAGTTGCTTCATCATATGCTGCGATTGAAAAAAGGGTTGACCTTATACTCTCTGAGAAACAAGACACCGATAGATGGCACACGACTAAAAAAGACAGTGTCAACGATGAGATATTATACGAGATGGCCAAAGTAAGCAGTCTTATGAAAGGTGAAAAAAGAGTGTTGCGTGCTGCATAAACTAAATCTGCGAAAACGCTATGTTTTTGCTACAATCCCATCTATATGGGCGGTTAGCTCAGTTGGTAGAGCGCGTCATTGACGTTGATGAGGTCAGAGGTTCGAATCCTCTACCGCCCACAATTTTATAATCAATATGAAAGTTAAAAAGTAAAATGCCAACAAACAATCAAGAAAAATGGCTGGCTCATCTTTCAAATAGTTCAAAAATAAAGATTCGTCCTTTTGACCCAAGTTGTGGGGAGAAATTTGAGAGAGTAAAATCGCTCATACAATCTAGACTAGGAAAATCAATAGATGTTGAACACCACGGAGCTACTAGTCTCGGGATATCTGGGCAAGATGAAATTGATGTTTATGTTCCAGTGCCACCAGAAAGTTTTAACAACTTTATAGCCCCACTAACTAAATTGTTTGGAGAGCCAAAGAGTAATTACCCACTAGAAAGAATGCGCTTTGTAACTTTTATAGACAAAAAACATGTTGATATATTTCTAGTAAATAAAAAGTGTCACAACTGGCTAGATAGTATTAAATTTGAAAAATACCTTAAAGAGCATCCAGAAACCCTTAAAGCATACGAAAAACTAAAGGAATCAGGCGACCATACAAGTACTAGAGAGTATTATAGAAGAAAAATAGAGTTTATTAACGATATCTTAAACAAGGTAAAATTATCAAATATATGAAACTGGAATTAAAAAAAGACCCAACACTAAAAGACTTTCAAGACTACATCGCGCTCATGGTTCGTGAACGTGGTTTTGATGATCAAACTACTTCAGATGTTTTTATGAAATTCTTAGAAGAATCAGGTGAAATGGCAAAGGCTGCTAAACATGCTTCTAAAGAGATTATGAAAGACAAAACACGAGACCACGAAGAAATCGACTCAGAGATTGCGGATGTCTTTATATATCTCTTAGATATAGCAAACCGCTTTGAAGTTGACTTAGAGCAAGCTTTTAGGGAAAAAGAAAAGATAAATCAAGACCGAACGTGGGCAAAATGAAAATACTTGCAATAGAAACAAGTTGCGACGAAACTGCAGTTAGTTTGGTAGAAACCGATGGCGCTAATTTTAGCGTGCTTGGTGATTCCCTATTCTCGCAAGTTGAAATGCATAAAGAATACGGCGGAGTTTACCCTAGTGTTGCTAAAAGAGAACACTCAAAAAACTTAACCCCCCTACTCCTTAATACTCTAAAGGAGTCCGGCCTGTATGTAGCTTCTGAAGGAAGTGAGATATCCAAAGAGCAATTTGAAAAAATAAAAGAACTGCTTTTTCGCGAGCCAGAACTATTTGTTCACTTCGTAACACTTCTTTCAAGACTAAAGAAACCAGATATTGACGCAATAGCTGTTACCAGTGGACCAGGACTTGAACCAGCACTATGGGTTGGAATTAACTTTGCAAAAGCACTCTCTCTAGTCTGGGACTTACCTCTTGTTCCTATAAACCACATGGAGGGGCACATCATTGCTTCTTTAATGAAGAATGAAGGGGTTGAGAAACCCGAAAGCCCATCAATAGCACTTTTAATTTCAGGAGGACATACCGAGCTCGTATTGATGAATAAAATTGGCGAGTACAAAGTAATTGGTGAGACAAAAGACGACGCGGTGGGAGAAGCATTTGATAAAGTTGCACGCATGATGGGGCTAGAGTACCCGGGTGGGCCAGAAATATCAAAACTTGCCGAAATGGCGCGAAAAGATAACCTTGAAAGAAAATATGAACTCCCCCGCCCCATGATTCATGAAGATAGTTTTGACTTTTCTTTTTCAGGGCTTAAAACCGCAGTACTTTATCTAATAAAGGATATTGGTGGGTTAAGTGAGGAAGATAAGAAAATAATCTCGCGTGAGTTTGAAGATGCAGTTACCGAAGTTTTAGTCTCAAAAACAAAACGAGCTGTAGAAGAGTACGGGGCAAAGTCTGTAATAGTTGGAGGCGGAGTATCAGCAAATAAAAATATAAGAGAAGCTGTAACAAACCTCAAACAAGAATATACCGATTTATCGGTATATATACCAGATGCTAGACTATCTACTGACAACGCCATAATGATAGCCACAGTGGCCTATTTCAAGCTTAAATCAATGAAGCCGATACCAGAGCCAGGGAATATCGTGGCAAACGGCAACCTTTCTCTGTAAACCTTAAATAAAGCTGAAATTAAGCCCTTTTGTGATAATATATCGTTTATGGACGATAAGTTTCTAAAACCATACGACCCGCAAGCTACAGAGGATAAAATCTACCAGAAGTGGGAGGATAGTGGGTTTTTTAACCCTGACAAGTGTGTAGAAGCTGGAATATGCAGTGCCGACGCTGAAACCTTCTCAATTGTACTTCCACCTCCAAATGTGACTGGAACTCTTCATATGGGACACGCAGCAATGCTTGCTATTGAAGATATTATTGTTCGCTTTAATAGAATGCGTGGCAAAAAAACACTGTGGATACCTGGCACAGACTCGGCGGCCATAGCTACACAGTCAAAAGTAGAAAGCGAAATATATAAAAAAGAAAAAAAGACTAGATATGACATCGGCAGAGAAGAGCTGATGAAGAGAATAAATGTTTTTACTGAAGATAGTAAATCAATCATTCTTAACCAACTGAGGAAAATGGGGTCTTCTCTTGATTGGAGTAGATATGCATATACCCTAGACGAAAAAAGATACCACGCGGTTATGACTGCATTTGTTCGCATGTACGAAGCTGGACTTATTTATCGCGGCGCCCGCATTGTGAACTGGGACCCAGCTCTGCAAACTACGGTCTCAGATGATGAGATGGTACGAAAAGAAACAAAAGATAAATTTTATTACCTCAAATATGGGCCTTTTATAATAGGTACCGCGCGGCCTGAAACAAAGTTTGGCGACAAGTACGTCGTGATGCATCCTGATGACAAACGCTACAGTAAATACAAGCACGGGGACAAAATCGAACTAGAATGGATAAACGGGCCCATCACTGCAACTATTATAAAAGATAGTGCTGTGGACATGGAGTTTGGTACTGGAGTTATGACAATCACGCCATGGCATGACCTAACAGACTTTGAAATCGCTGAAAGGCACGATTTGGATAAAGAACAAATTATTGACTACAACGGAAAGCTTCTTCCTATAGCCGGAGAATTTAAAGGGATGCATATTAAAAAGGCTAGAGACTTAATTGTTGAGAAATTAGAGAAAAAAGGTCTCGTTGAAAGTATTGACGAAGGCTATGTCCACTCTCTTTCAATAAACGATAGGGGTGGCGCTACAATAGAGCCACAAATAAAAGAACAGTGGTTCATAGATGTTGATAAGGAGTTTGTACTTGAAGACTCAAAAATAGAAGGCATTCGCTCTGGAAGCTCTACTACCCTAAAGAAGCTAATGAAAAAAACAGTTGAAAGCGGACAAATTGATATTTTACCGGAGCGTTTCAAAAAAACATATTACCACTGGATTGATAACCTACGACCGTGGTGTATTAGCAGGCAGATTTGGTTTGGACATCGTATTCCTGTTTGGTACAAGGACAAAAAAATGTACGTAGGAGTGAAAGAACCAGAGAAAGCTGGATGGGAGCAGGACCCAGATACTCTTGATACATGGTTTTCTTCTGGTCTTTGGACGTTCTCAACCCTAGGTTGGCCAGAGACAACTTCCGACCTAACGGAATATCATCCCACAAATGTACTTGAAACAGGCTACGACATTATTTTCTTTTGGGTAGCACGAATGATTTTAATGAGTGGTTTTCACCTTGGAGATACTCCATTTAAGACAGTTTATCTTCACGGATTAGTTAGAGACGAGAAAGGACAAAAGATGAGTAAATCCATTGGAAACATTATCGACCCGCTTGATATGATTCAAAAATACGGAGGGGACGCAACCCGACTCTCTCTAATTATAGGTGTGGCTCCAGGAAACGACTTAAAGCTTTCTGAAAATAAAATTAAAGGATACAAACATTTTGCAAATAAAATTTGGAATATATCAAGATTTATTCTTTCAAATATTGAAAACTCTGAACTAAAAGAGAGACCTCCCCTCACTGAAAAAGACGAAGGGCTTCTACGTGAGCTTGAAGAAACTGTAAGGAGTGCCACAGAAGATATTGAAAAATATAGATTGGACCTTGCGGCAGACAAGATATACCAATATATATGGCACAGTCTGGCTGATGTTATACTTGAAGAGTCAAAAGAAGTATTAAATGGAGAAGATAGCTATGAAAAGCTTTCAAGAAAGTGGACTCTTTATGAAATATTAACAACAAGCCTGAAACTACTTCATCCATTCATGCCATATGTTACTGAAGAGATTTGGTCATCTCTTCCGAAGAAAGACCGAGAATTACTTATGGTCACAAAATGGCCAGCACACATAAACTAGATGATAACAACACAAACACTGTTCTTTGCACTCCTAGGCGGAATCCTGCCAGCATTATTATGGCTTTGGTTTTGGCTTAAAGAAGATAGACACCCAGAGCCAAGGTCACTCATCTTTCTAACCTTTGTGGTTGGAATGATATTAGTTCCTCTTGTCATACCACCACAAAAATACGTCATGGGGTATCTTAGCGGTACCACTTTGATAATTGTATGGGCTTCTATTGAGGAACTAATTAAGTACTTTGGTGCACATATCACTGTTTTACGTCGTCGTGCGATGAACGAGCCAATAGACGCGATGATATACATGATTACCATAGCACTTGGCTTTTCCGCGCTTGAAAACACATTATTTCTCCTAAACCCATTGGCTGATGGTTCAATTATAGAAAGCATTCTTACTGGTAATCTACGCTTCTTTGGGGCAACTCTTCTTCATGTACTGTCCTCAGCAACCATAGGAGTGGCAATGGCTCTTTCCTTTTATAAGTCCAATCGGGCCAAAAGACACTTCTTATGGATTGGAATTATCCTCGCCATAACTTTGCATGCTCTTTTCAACTTATTTATAATAAACAGTAACGGAGATAAGATTCTGTTTATATTTCTTGGTGTTTGGCTTGGGATATTAGTGCTCATTCTTTTCTTCGAAAAAATTAAGCGAATCAAGAAACCTAACTTCCGTTTTATTAAAAGAAAAAGATAATATGGCATCAAAAAGATCATTTTTCGAACGACTCACCGGCACGGTTGCGCTTGATGACTATAACGACTCATTTGAAGAGGAGGAGACACCCGCTAGAAGAACCATGGCTAATGTCGGGTCAAGGGCAGAAACTCTAGAAGAAGAAACCGGTGCAATGACACAGGCTATGGAAGAAGACCTTGAAGAAGATGAGGGCCAGCTTTCTGTAGACGTATATCAGACGCCTGAACATATAATAATTAGAGCTGTCGTGGCCGGAGTTCGCCCGGACCATTTAGATGTATCAATTACTCGCGACATGATAACTATTCGTGGCAAGCGAGAGGAGCATAAAGAAGTTAATGAGGATGACTATTTTTACCGTGAACTTTACTGGGGCTCATTTTCAAGAACGATACTTCTTCCGCAGGAAGTTGAGGTAGAAGAAGCTGAAGCAAAAGAAAAACACGGTGTACTTACAATAAAACTTCCGAAAATAGACAAGGACAAGGAAACTAAACTTAAAGTTAAATCTAACTAAAGCAAAAACCGCCATTGTCGGTTTTTTGTATGTTGTGGAGTCAAGTTTCTAAGCTTTTGTTCGCACTTCGTGCTCCAACTCGCTAAGAACTTTCTACCCGGACTCATGCCACACCTCCTCAGAGGTGTGGCATTCCGTCTTTCGAGACCGACATCAAAATAAAAAGAAGGCACCAAAAGTGCCCTATCTTGCGGGGTCAAGTTTCTAAACTCGCAGGCTCGTTAAGAACTTCCTCCCCGGGCTCGACTGTTTTGACTTTAAGGATAATCAAAACATGTCTCCGCCTAGCACCAAGGCACGAACGCAAAGCGGTTTGCGTTCTAAAAGAAAAAACACATTCTTAGAATGCGCTTTTTCTTTTACCTTGGTGCTCAGGGCCGGTCTCGAACCGGCGACCCCTTGTGCTTCAAACAAGTGCTCTACCAACTGAGCTACCTGAGCATTTAATTTCTATTTCTATACTCTTTACAATGTGGGTAGCTGTATACCTCCGCTTGCACCAGACTCCTTTAGCTGTTCAAAAAACCCTCTTAACTGATCTCCCAGGCCATCACCTAAGCCCTGCACTTTATTTCCAGCGTCCTGAACTGTTTCAATTGTATCTAGTACATCTCCAAGTATCGGCTGAAGGTATGTAATATAAACATATACTGGAACCCCAATCAATATGGCAAGCCATATAATCTTAAAGATTCCACCCCAAATAGCACCTCTTCTCATCTTTCTTAAAAGACGGTTATTTTCTTCGGCAAGCTCCAAACTCTTTCTAAGCAATTCTCTATCATCCATCATACGTACAGAAATTATATCAAACTTTTGTCTGTGCAGAAATACTGACCTTTATGCGAACCACTGCCTGCTGGTTTTCTAACTTCCGAAGAAGTTTCAATGTGTGCCCCCGCCAGGAATCGAACCTGGATCAGATCCTTAGGAGGGATCCGTTCTAATCCGTTAAACTACAGGGGCCTATAAATCTGTAATTCTTCTGTAAGATTGATCGATCAACGCGTGCATCATTTTCAAAAAATGTCCGCCTTTTCTCACTCCGACTCTACACATTCCATACCTTGTTCTTCCGCGAGTCCCTCCATCATTTACCCTAATTGTGAAGCGATCAGGTGAGATGCTTGTCACTCGCGCCCAGTATTGTACACATTCTTTCTTATTCATTCCAGTAAAAATTCTAATTGTAATGTTAAGAGAATCGTTCGATATTTCAAGTACATCACGCAAAATATGTAAATATAAAGAGATCATTCTTCCATCAGAATTTATAAACTCTGGTGACCCCTTACTTCCCTCTGCCCAATAAAGCATGGCTAGAGCTGTAAGGATTTCTCTGTCTGGACCTTCAAGAAGTTCTGCTGATTTCTCCTCTGCTATTCTTTCGTTCCTAGCTTTTCTCTTACTACTCCCACCTCTCTTTGACTTTAAAGATGGTTGATATTGTGGCAGAACTTTCACGTTCTGAATATAGTGCCAAACCGTAGTCTTGGGCATGTCTAACTTTTCGACAATTTCTTGGATGCTGTGTCCGGTACTTCTAAGTTTAACTAGTTCCATTAGCTTCTTTTCCGAATGAACTCTCATTCGCTTATGATAACAAGTCATATGGAAATAGCTAGTATCTCCTCGTCTATACTTGCAAGTTCTATTAAAGACTATGTCCCGTAGAAATCAAAAAACAGCCCTTTGTGGGCTATTTTTTGTTTGTAATCCCATTACTAAGCCTCAACTCCGACAGCTTTTGCAAGCTTCCCTTTATCAAATCCAATCATCATTTCATCACCCACAAATATTACTGGAACTGACATCTGCCCGCTTTTCTCCATCATCTCTTGTCTCTTCTCCATATCCTCTCCTACATTATAATCTGTATATTCAATCCCTTTTTCTTTCAGAAACTCTTTTGCTAGCTGACAAAAGTGACATGTTGGTGTGCTATATATTGTTACTTTCTTATCCATATTTTCTAATTACTAACTTATAAGGAGAATTATTATATCACAGTAGACTCAAACACAAATAACGTGCATACGAAATCGTTATGGTGCGAGATACGAGAATCGAACTCGTGTCTACTGCTTGGGAAGCAGCTATTTTACCACTAAACTAATCCCGCCTAATTCCAAAATAAAACAAAATCTACAAGACCCTTTATAAAACTTTCTTTTTCTGCTGGTTTACCTATACTGGCTTCTGGGGCATCCACTATAACAATTACCTTCTCACCACTTCTTGCTACCTCAAATTTACTCCTTAGTTCGGCTTCTAGGCCCCTTTCACTACTTAACCTGTCTATCTCCTCTTCAAGAGCCTCCCCTCGCCCTGATATGTCCTTTAAGTACGACTCTCTCTGCTCTAGTCTCTCACTTGTCTCTTGCTCCTTCAAGTAAACGCTCCATACGCTATTCCCCAAAAAAGCAACAATTGCAAGCAAAACAACTACAGTCGGCAAAGAATAAGCATACTGCTTTAGTTTTCTTCTCTCATGAAAATCAAACATGTGGTAATATTTTAGCATCGATTAAGATACTGTAAGAATTACACAACATGCTTTTTGATAGACGAACAAAAAAAGCGATAAAATACATATGGATAGCGCTAGGCATACTTATAATAATAAGTATGATTCTACTTTTTTCTCCTGGGCTGGTTCCAGCATAAAGCTGTCGGAATAGACTAATTCCCCCTCATCATCTTAAGAAACACATCTTGAGGAATATTAGCCTTTGCCCTCTCCTGCATCTTTTTCTTACCTTTTTTCTGTTTTTCCCAAAGCTTCTTTTTACGTGTTATGTCGCCTCCATATAAGTACCCAGTCACATCCTTTTTAAGAGCAGATATCTTTTTAGCTGAAAGAATCCTACCTAAAGATTTTGCTTGAATCTTCGTTACAAACAACTGCTTTGGTAAGAGTTTATATAACCTATCTACAACATCCTCCCCTTCTTCTTGAACCCTTCTTTTTGATACTATACGAGAAAAAGCTGGTATCATCTCTTCGGCAACCAATACATCAAGTCTTACCACGTCAGACTCGCGCATATCCGCTAATTCATAAGAGATAGAAGCGAACCCAGAAGAAACACTCTTTAGCTTGTCAAAAAAGTGGCGCATCAGCTCGCGAAGTGGCATCTCCACATACATCATGGTTCTATCGTCTGGTAGATTTTTGGACTCACCAATTAGAGCTTCGTGCTCATGAAGAATCTGCATAATTGGACCGATATAATCCCCAGAAGTTATTATTTTAATCTTTGCCCACTGCTCAAAGACTTTCATGGCCGAGCCGTCATCAGGAAATTTAGATGGCGTGTAGACCATCTCACTTTTTCCGTTTGCATATAGAATCCTATACGTTGTAGTAGGTGTTGTTACAACTAATTCTAGGTCAAACTCTCTTCTTAGACGCTCTGTTATTATTTCTAAGTGAAGCATTCCTAAAAACCCACATCTAAACCCTCTGCCCATAACACCAGACGTCTCTTCTTCATATGTGAGAGAAGAATCAGAAAGATGAAGCCTATCCAATGATTGCCTAAGGAGCACAAAGCCGTCCTGACTCTCCGGATAAACTGACGCCCATATTACAGGCGCCGGAGTTAGATACCCAGAAAGTGGTTCTGCATTGCTTTTGTCAAAAACGATTGTGTCACCAACAGAGGCAACTCCAGGCTCTTTAATGCCAGTAACAATGTACCCAATCTCCCCAGAGCGAAGTGAGTCTGTCTTAACAGAGTCCGGCTTAAACACACCCACCTCTAGTGCATTGAATGTTCTTCCAGAAGCCTTAAATGAAAGTTTGTCGTTATTTTTTACTTCACCATTAAAAACTCTTAAGAAAACGATAACACCTCTATGGTCTGAATACTGAAAATCAAAAACTAAAGCCTGAAGTGCCTTTTCACCTCCTTTTGGTGACGGGACAACTTCAACAACCTTATCTAGGACTGCTTCCACTCCCTCGCCGGTTTTTCCAGAGGCTTCCATTACATCTTTGGGGTCAATACCAAGAAGCACCGAAACCTCCTCGCGGACTTGCTCAACCCTTGCAAGCTGTGAATCAATTTTGCTTAGTACAGGGATTACAACCAACCCCAACTCTTTCGCCATTCTTAATGTTGAGAGGGTTTGTGCTTCAACTCCTTGCGTACTATCAACTAAAAGTACCACCCCCTCAACAGCAGTTAGTGCGCGCGACACCTCATAATAAAAATCAATATGCCCAGGTGTATCTATTAGATTTAAAGTATGACCTTTATATTCCATCCTTACTGGCTGCATCTTAATAGTTATTCCACGCTCCCGTTCAAGCTCCATAACATCTAACACTTGCTCCTTCATATGCCTTTTATCAACCGTACCTGTAACCTCAAGCATCCTGTCGGCAAGCGTAGACTTCCCGTGGTCAATGTGAGCGATTATTGAAAAGTTTCTTATTTTATTCATTGTGTTAGTACACTACACTAAAGTAAATCAGACTGGTCCGCTGAGACTGTACTTGCCCTCCAAAACTTCTTTCTTATTGAAACCCAAACCTCACCTATTTCTTTATTGTTTAACATCTTAAGGCTAACAATAAGGACAAATAGTCCAGCAAATCCCGCCAATAAGCCCTGCAAGAATATACCCCAGAACGTATTTAGATCAAACACATCGTCAAGTAGGTTAAGAGCTATGTGTGCTGATGCCCCCATCAAAATGGAGGCTGTTAATACTTGAAAAAACATAGTGCTAACGCTTCCTGTTAGGCTTTTAAACTCGCGCCCAAACATATACCACAGTAAAGCTATGTTTATAAAAGAAGCAATAGAATAGCCAAGTGGGAGCATCAAGATTGAAGTGCCCTCTATACCCTCAACACGAAGAAGCCCTTCAACAAAACTCTGAAATGGCAGGTAGTTTTCAAATATCCTTACCAGGATGTATGCGAAAACAACTGTTGCTATAGCTGTAACTACATTGGTAACAAGTGGTATCTTCGTCTTTCCAGCTGCGTAAAATCCTCGTGTGAATAAAAGACCAAGACTCTCCGTAGCAAGCGCAATAATAAAGATGGCGAACGCTGCCGCTGTAAGGCGGGTGTCGCTCCAGTCAAAGGCGCCGGAGCCAAAAGCTACACGCACAATTTGTGCGCGAAGAACTATAAATATAACGATTACAGGAGTAGCCCAAAATATAATGTGGCGTGTTGCAACTAAAATATGCTCAAAAAACTCCCCCCTGCTCCCGTTTGAAAATAGTCTTGCAAGAGTTGGAAATGCTGCAACAGAATAGCTCGCCCCGATAATGGCAAGTGGTACTTCATGAAGGTGAATGGATAGATTGAATATTGTCACAGAACCTTTTGTCATTAGTGCTGCAAAAGCTACAAGGACAAAGAAAGATATGCTCCTTGCTGAAAGCGCAATCGTGCGCGGAAGTGAGAGAGTTACAACCCCCCATATTTCTTTTAAATTAATACGAAAAGTTAGTTTAGATAGAAACTTATGGGCGTAAATAAATGGAAGCTGAATTCCCAGATGCATCAAAGCACCGAGAAGTACCCCATACCCAAGACCCAGCAACCCAAATGGTTCATACAGAAACAGTGCACCTATTACTGTTCCAATATTATAAAGAACTGGGCCAAGGGCATAGAGTATGAAACGACCATAGACTTGTGTGACACTAGCAAAAATATTGGACAATCCTAAAAGAATTGGTTGAAGTAATAAAATCTGAGAAAGTAGTACAAAGTCAGACCCGTGCTCTCCAGATAAAAGAGATGGAAATGACAAAGATAGAAACTTTGGCATTATGAAATAGAAAGCAATACCAGCCAATGCCATAACAAGAGTGAACGCCCCAAATATTGACCCTATAAAACGCCGTCTATCACTTTCGCTATCCTTTTGAGTTATAAACGGAATAAGTGCATAAACTGAAACAAGAGAAGCAATTCCAACAAATAAAAGATCCGGCACCCTAAAAGCCGCATAGTATACATCAAGAGTGGTGCCGGCTCCAAACAGGTGTGCCAACACCCTATCGCGCACAAGTCCTAAGACAGCAGAGAGAAGTGCAAATACTCCAAGAAGATACGCAGCCTCGTGCAGCCCGCGTATCTCTTGATGAAGCAAATTTAAAATCTTCTTAACCATTTACCTATTCCTCAATAGGCGGAGTTTCCCTGTCCTCTGGTGCTGGTGGTGAGAAACCCTCCAAAGCTGGATTGCCAGATTCTAAGTTACTAATTATTATCTTTATTTCTTCATTGTCTAGGTTTGACTCTTCAATTGTCTTAAATTGAGAAAGTGCGTCCTCCTTCCGCCCTAGATTGTCATAAGAAAGTCCTAAGAAGTATCGAGCGTTTGAGTACTGGTTATTTAATTCAACAGCTCTTTCAAGAGCCTCAATTGCACCAGAAAAGTTAGACGTGTTGTATCTTAAGAAACCTAACTGAAAGAATACAGTAGCATCTCCAGGAGAGAGGAAGGTTAAAGCCTCAACTGACTGTAATGCACCACTTATGTTGCCGTCATTTATTTCAAGCTGAGAGAGTAAGAATATTGCTTCTGTGTAATTATTCTTTAATTGAAGTGCCTCTGCAATGTATCCACGGGCTTCTTCACCGCTACCGCCAAGCACCTCAAGCCGCGCAAGTAGTAGCCTTTGCTGTGGGCCTTGTGGATTAAGGTCTCTGGCGCGCTCATATGAGCCTTTTGCATTTTCGTATGCACCAGCAACATTTATAGGAACAAGGGCTTCGTAAACTTGCCCTAAAGATGCCCAGTTTTGATAATTCACTGGGTCAAGCTGGATTGCGGAGACACCGTGACCTACCACTTCAGTCAAAACTACTTGAAACTCTCTAAGAACATTTTCATTGTCCAGCCCTCCGCTCGCAATCTGCTGAAGCTCAAGTAGCCCAATATTTACTGCTGCCCTCTGTGCCCTGTCGGAATCGTGAAGTACTATTGCTCTATTTATATTTTGCTTTGCCTTTGCAATATCTCCACTTATATTCGCAGCAACCGCACTTTTTTGTATGTACAGCGCACTTGCATAATTCACTCCTGTTGAATAAATAAGAGAGCCGGCTCCCAATACAAGCACTACTAGAGCAAGAATAGCAGCAAACCCAAGTCGTGGTCTTGTATTAAACAGAAGCTTTTTCTCACCAACTAGCCTAGCGTGTTTTTGAACTGCAACGAAAAACCCGGTAAACAGGAATGCGTATCCCACGATAACCAGATTAGGTACATATACTATCGTTATTACCCATAGATATGATGCAATCACAACAGAAGAAACCACGAAATACTGAATTAAATCATCGCCATGTTTCATTATCGTTGCCGCGCTTCCAGAAAGAGCAAACAGCCCTAAGAAAACCAGCCAAGCAAGTAGCCCAAGAACTCCTGTAGTTATTACAGAAGTCGGTATCATTCCAACCGCCGAATTGAAATCTACATTCCAGAAAATTGTTGTATTAACCGAAGATGACTTATTTTTCAACCACTCCCCAACAAATTGGTTTGGCCCAGCTCCTAGAAGCACATGCTCGGAAAATGTTGCTTTCGCTATTTCAAGCGTCGTTCCCCACGAAGGCCTCGCTTCAACTTGCCCAATCCCAAGTGTTGTTGAAAGAGCTCCAGTAACCCCTGCGCTAGAAAATATAAAGATGGCAGAAATCACCAACGTAACTATGGAGGGAAGTTTCAAACTCTTTAAGTTTACTGATGCTACTCCAGCTTCATTTACACGAGATGCAAAGAAGTTGAGCGTAACAATTGAAAGTGAGAAAAATCCCAATACAGCCCAAACTGTAGAAAAATTAATAACGGCAAGGAAAAATAGAGACAAGATTAAAAGAATCCAGAACCCTACCCTTATCTTGCTACTCATCTTTAGCTGCTCAAGACTAACAGTAAGTAGGAGTGCTGAAAGGCCAAAGAAAGATGCTAAATCATTCCATTTTCCGATAAGGTTTGACGTTGGTGCTGTTAAAACACCAAATGAAAGGAAGTCAGAGCCAAACACAAGCCTTAATCCTTGGTAAAGTACCAAAACACCAAACACGGCTAGAACTGCCCAATACAGATTTATAAAATGCCTTTTGCTTTGCAAAGACACCGCGGTTAATACCATAATGAGGTAGAACACCAACATGAAGAGAAACGTGTCAATCTCTATACCACTTCCAAAAAGAGACCGCGATACATTATCGCTAAACAACGAAGAGAAGAAATATACAATAGGAACAAGCAACCCACCCGCAAGAATCAGACTCTTTGGCACCGATATACTTCCTTCCTTAAGCTGGATTACCGCCCAAAGAATGAACGTGATTAACACTAGTCCAACAAGAGCTAAGGTCTTAGTAAATTGAAATGGCGCGGATATAGATGGAATAGCTATTATTGGCAATATAAATGCAGTTGCAATTATAAGCGCTTGAGGCCACCAGTTGATCATCTTCATGAGTGAAATTAAGTTTATATAATAATTGCTACTATTATATCAGCCATGCAATTAGGTACAAAATGAAAAAAACCTGCTTTCACAGGTCTTTTTCATTTCCTTTAGCACTCCATCTATAAGCCGGATTCTGTACCAAAGACTTTAAAAGTCTAAAGCGATAGCCATTTATCTGGGATAGCTGTTGCCAGCTACCTCTAGCGGCACTTCCGCACACCCACTTTGGCATCGTTGCATCGTGTTTTCTTAATTCCTGCGCAAAAGATTTAACTTTCTATATAACTGGACTTTTCCTGCCCGTATAATATCTTGCAACAAAAACACAATGCCAAAGTGGGTGTGCGGACTCGACTTTGCACTTAGGTAAGGATTTAGCCGTTTCACTCTCTATGTTTCCATAGAGCTTACCCAAAACAATATCGCTTGGGCAATCATACCCTTTCGGGAACAATCGTCTCTGCTCGCACCTCGTGTATTGCTACAGACGGGCGTTACCCGCTACCCTGCTCCCGCACACCCACTTTGGCATCGTTGCATCGTGTTTTCTTAATTCCTGCGCAAAAGATTTAACTTTCTATATAACTGGACTTTTCCTGCCCGTATAATATCTTGCAACAAAAACACAATGCCAAAGTGGGTGTGCGGGAAGTGTCCGGACTTTCCTCCCTTTGCAAATGAATGCAAAGAGTAGCTACCCGATGAAGCACTAAAGGCAATATACCATAAAATACTTAAATGTAAATCAGCCTCGCACCACGTATGGTGCGAGGCTGATTTACAGTCATATTTATCGGTAACTACATTTAATACTACTCAATCTCACAAGCACCGCCAACACATGCGAGCTCCTTCTTAAGTTCGGTCTCATCTGCCAACTCATAAGTGACCAATTTTGAATAATCAATCCCTTCAAACTTCTTTGCTAATTCTTCATAAACTTCTTTAGTGATTTCTTCGTACGGAGCAAGGCGATATACATGATTGCTTCTTGGTAGAAATGAAAGCCCGCCGACTATATCCCAGTTTTTATACACCCAATTAGCTACTGATATCCATTCGTCGTCTCCAACAGAAATAGTTACTGACGGATTATGTTCAGTGTAATTTTCTTTTACATCCTTCCAATGCTCTAGTTGATCAAGCGCTGTTAAGTCATCTTTAAATATTGCATTTTTTGGAGCCTTCACTGGAAACTCAAGAACAAAAGTATTTGCATTCTCCTCAGTCTGCCCTACCTCAGGATGATATGGAACTCCTTGATCTCGTAACATCTTAAAAAGTGCGTCTGTTGCTGTAATTCTAACTCTCCTTATGTAGTAAGGTGCATGCCTTGGGTGCATACCAGAAGCACAGTCCACCGTTTGCGAAACCGTTCCAGACGGTTTAACACAAGTAATAGCGTTTGACTCGTTAATACCAAAACGCTTTGCATACTTTTTGTTTGTTTTTATTGCCTCAGCTCTAAGCTTCTTAAGTATGTCTGTCTTCCTAACCTCCTTACTATCCCACTGCCCGGTGAGAGAGACTCCAAGAAGTCTCTCAGCTTCACAATTCTCTTTCCATTCTTTTGATAGATACCTAAAATTGGTAAGTGAAGACTGGTACGTCCCTAAAATTGTCGCAAGGTGAACCTTTCTATTTAGAGATTCTTCTGTATCGTTTGCTCTACAAATCACTTCTGAAAGATTGCAAAACTGCTTTGATTGAAGAATTATCTCACCACACGGGTTTGTGCCAGGGTGTCCGATATCACCTTCTCCAGAAATCTTGCTATACTTTTTCTTTAGATATTCAACTCTCCTTTTTGGAAGAGTGGGCACAAGCCCTCCACGGTTAAATACCCCTCGCTCTCCTGAACCTGAGTGCATAAGAGCAACCCATTCATCCATAAACTCTTGGTTGCTTGGCTTTGACTCATACACTGCGGAGTTGTTAGCGATACTTCTTTGTGGGTGTGAAAAGTAAAACTGCCCTTTTTTTGCGTCTCTCATCAATTCATCGTCTAAATCAGTAAGAGAAATCATAGCACTACGCCTTACCCCACCAGCTACAACACATTCCCCGATTTTACATATTGTATCGTGAGCATCTATGTTTCTGAGCCTTCTACCTTGGCGCGCTATAACACTCTCTCTTGCAAAACTAAGCAAAGAACGGAGCGGGTCAGGTCCCGAGCTCTTCCCTCCCATAGTCTTTAATCTTGCACCAGCTGGGCGCAGTTTTGAATAATCAAACTCTATGTCATTTCCTTCATACCAAGTCTTTAGTCCGAGAGTCAGTGCATCACACCACCCCTCTTTTGAATCCTCCACAACGTGAGTCGTAAGTTTCTTTCCGCTTTGTTTTTTAATTAAAGGAAGCTGTTGAACGTTGTAACTCTCAACAGAAAATCCCACACCACACCCAGACATTGAGAGGTACATAATCTCTGCGAAGTCCTCAAGCTTGCTCGGCGCAACAAAAGTACAATTGTATGCGCAAGCATTACACCTCCTAGCTGGGTCTCCTGCAAATTGCATCATTCGCATTGACGGCATTACCTCTTGCTTTAGTATTGCAGTGCGCAATTCTTCATACTCAGATGTTGTCAATTTCTTTCCAAGGTTCTCCTTCATAAAAGAAACGTACCGGTCAACTGTTTCAATCCATGTCTCTCTTCTATTTTCTTCTTTAATCCATTTTGCGTAAGAGCGAAGATATACAAAATATCCAAGAGCGTTGTCACCAAAATATTTTTGACTATTTTTAGTTAACTCCTTTACGTGTTCAGGAACCTTAATCCCAATATCACGAAGTTGCGCACGGTTTGCACGATAAAGAATGTATGACTTCGCTGTACCGACATAGTCTGAAAGTATGAGCTGTCTTTCTACTTCGTCCTGGCATCCCTCAACCGTTGGCATGAAATTTCTGTACTTTCTCGCAATGCGAACCATATCAGCAACGACACGGTGCGCTACCATCGCAGCCTCCTCGCTAGATCCTTCATTTGTCGCACCCATCGCCTTCTCAATGACTTCAACAATCTTTCCGAATTCAAACTTAACAATTCTACCGTCTCGTTTTTGTATTTTTGGTACAAAATTCCTATATTCACTAGGTTCAACAATATCTGTCTTTGGTGTAGCAACCTTTGTATTCATAATTTTATCGAGCTTAGCCTCGGCCTTAGCTCCCTTAGACGTCTTTAACATATCCTGAATAGTTTAAAGATACTTTTTAATGGTGTTAAACTATTCTACCCCTGATAACGCATCTTAGAGCTGTGGAAAACAGCAAATAAAGACAGCATGTAATAAAAAATTCTGAGTGTAAACCCACACACCAGCTTCGTCGCTGTTACACGTGATTTCTGGGCGAGCTAGATAAGATTTGTAGCTGATGCACTAAATTAAACTTAGCAAAACAGCTATATATTTCGTATGGAAATTACTATACCGAGCACATCTTGTTGCTAAGCCTCTTTGCTCATTATTTCCATATAGATAAATCCGGTTCGCTTTTTACAAAGCGGTGAAAGTAGCTTTATCACCAATTTTAATATTATATATTTCGGCCGATGTAGCACTTAACTCAAGAACATACTTGGCTGGGATTTTTGGTCTAAAAACTTCGGGGTACGACTCAACTCTTGCGTCTCTTTTAATATCAACTACTTCTAAATCTTCGTTTAACCATATTATGTCAATTGGAAACAGCATTTCGCGCATCCATATACCGTGAGTATCGTTGGTACTAAATGGAAACAACATTCCACGACCAAATTCAAGTGCTCCTCTATTTGAGAGTCCGATTCTTCTTGCTTCAGGAGTTTTTGCTACTTCAACTTTAAAAGGCGTTCCCTCTATGAAAATTACTGGCAAATAAATGTCGTGTGTTGTATACGGAAGAAAACCACTATTACTATTAAAAACCCAAACAAATCCTACAATAAAAATCAAAAACAATAATGCACTAACAACCACTTTATTCATATAGCATATATTGTACAAACATATACTCCTTGAATCTAGCAGACATATAAGTACCATGTATGGATGACAGATAATATTGACTTTCCAATTCGCATTAACAGATACCTACTGCTTAAAGGCTACTCCTCAAGAAGACGGGCAGATAAACTAATTGCAGACGGAAAAGTAAAAATAAACGGGAGTGTTGCAAAACTCGGCAGTAAAGTAGAAAAAGGAGACAAAGTTGTAGTTGCAAAAAGTGTCGCAAACCTACCTAAAACCTATAAATACTTTTTGTTTAATAAACCAAAAGGTATTGTATCCAACAATCCGCAAGAAAACGAAAAAGGCGTCGCTGATATTACAAAAATGAAAGAAGACGTGGTTCCGTTAGGAAGACTTGATAAAGAATCACACGGCTTAATGCTTTTATCAGATGACGGCCGAATCGTAGACAAGATGCTAAATCCCAAGTACGAACATGAAAAAGAGTACGTTGTTAAAGTAGACAAAAAGATTACAACGAGATTTATAAAAAACCTAAGTGAAGGAGTTGATATTGAAGGATATTTCACAAAACCAGCAAAAGTAATAAAAGTAAACGACTTCACATTTAAAATTATTCTAACTGAAGGAAAGCGTCACCAGATAAGAAGAATGGTAATGAATCTAGGATATCAAGTTAAAGACCTCAAAAGAGTTCGCATAATGAATCTCTATCTCGGCAACTTGCCAAGTGGAAAGTTGCTTGAACTAACAGATATTACCCTGAAAAAACTCCTTAAAAGTCTAGATTTATAGTTGTCTACTTACCTTTAAAATCAAGTGAACAGGAGTTTATACAATAGCAAGCACCGCCATCTTCTTTTGAACCACCTGCCTGCCCTGCGTGCTCAGGCAGGTCATCAAAAACATGTCCAAGGTGTCCGCCACACTTACTACATTTAACCTCTACTCTTGGTTGAAATGGCAGTGAATTGTCCTCCTCTTCATCAATAGACTCTTCGCTTACCGGCTTTGTAAAACTAGGCCAGCCAGTGCCCGAATCAAATTTATCCTCTGACGAGAAAAGCGGCTCACCACAAGCTGCGCAAATATAAGTTCCTTTCTCTTTGTTATCATTTAGCTCGCCAGAAAAAGGCTCTTCTGTGCCTTTTTCTCTCAAAATACGATACTGCTCCGGAGTTAACTTTTCTTTCCAATATGCATCATCTGCTGCTTTTGTGTTATTCACATCCCCTTTCATATTTGTTATTAATATACCCTTTCACACTTAAACTATAAACCTTTTCCATATACTTCCCCACTACTCCAGTATACTGGAGTAGTGGTGTGTAGTGGTGTAATTACGAAAAGTTTAGACAAGCATTTAGATAAGCTTCTAATAATTACTCCAGTATACTGGAGTAATTATTAAAGTTCACATTAAAAACTCACCTAGCATGTATTTACAAAGCCCCAACAAGCCTCATCCTCGTCACTACTTCAGTATACTGGAGTAGTGATCGGTCCCTAAGATTCATAAGGTTCTGTATTGCTTAAGTTCTGTTTCCTCAATAAGTATCCTCCAAGTGCTTCATAAGCCCCTTACCATATTTAGGAGGTGGGCTTATTAAATTCTCCAAATAATGTCCAATAGCGCTTTTACTTTGAGCTAAATGTGTTTTTATAATGTGACTAAACTTTCCTTCCTCAAGCTTAATTTGGAGCTTGTTTGTAGTGGTTTCGCTTAATTTTATCCTTTTACCAACTTGGTATGGAGAAACCCCGCGAGAAAGAAGGGCTATGGCGGTCAACCTTTTCGCTAGCATTACTTTCTCCGTCTCGGTGAGCAATTCTTCAAAAAACTTTTGTTGGTTTTTTCTTGGGACACGCTTACTTGTTATTGTAGAGAAAAATAGATCGTGCATCTTTTCCAAAGTCTTTTTATCAATCTTTTTAGAAGAAACATGTGGCATATACTCCAGTATACTGGAGTATTGCATACTAGGTATCTTGTAAAGTGGATAGTTGATATATTTTACTTTATACTCCATAAGTTGGAGGAGTGGCTGAGTTTTAAAGTGTGCGAGATTGTTCCCGATTTCCTAAAACGAAGTTCGGCTGGAAATCGCAATCCCTTCACATGGCGGAGGAGTGGCTGAGCGGTTTAAGGCCCTCGCTTGGAAAGCGAGTGTGCCGAAAGGCACCGCAGGTTCAAATCCTGTCTCCTCCGCCATGTGCGGGAGAAAGCGAATGTGCCGAAAGGCACCATAGGTTCACACCCTTGCAGATTCGAGTCCTGCCTCCTTTGCAATGTATTGGTAATGCGAATATGTCGCTTGGGCGACTTGCCACCACACATAATAAACAAAAAGAGCGCAGAGACGCTCTTTTTGTTTTTAAGTTGCTAATTTCTTACTGGCCGAAAATTTCGTTTAGTTTACTTCTTGTCTTTGGTCCAACAAGTCCATAGCCTGTTGTACTTGGTGTACCACTTGATACAATCCCGTATTTCGTTTGGAATTTCTTCACAGCAGCTTCGGTCAGTGCTCCATAGAAGTTTGTCTCTTGCCCAGGTGAGCCAACTCCGCTAGCGGCTACCCTTGTAGCTGGATCAGAGTTTAGAAGTTGTTGGAGTTTTTTTACATCTGAGTTAGTGTCGTTTGCGCCAAGTGCTTTGGTGAAGACTGCTGATACTCCGCTCGCTGATGAGCTGCTAGAACTTCCTGAAGAAGAAGTTGAAGTGGCTGGAACCGATGTTCCGCTAAACACTTCGCTAAGCTTTGCTCTTGTCTTTGGTCCAACAAGTCCATAGCCTGTTGTCGCGGGTGTGCCATTTGATACAAGTCCGTACTTTGCTTGAAACTTCTTCACAGCAACTTCAGTTAAAGCGCCGTAGTAGTTTGTCTCTTGCCCAGGTGATCCGACACCATTTGACGCAATCCTTGTGTCTGGGTCAGAGTTTAGAAGTTGTTGGAGTCTTTTTACATCTGAGTTGGCTGCTCCACGAGCCAGTAGATTGCTAAATTTAGAAGACACATTTGGTGTAGTTGCTGTAGTTTCTATAGTTTCTGCTTCTGTTGAATTAATTGTAGGTGCACCCGCCGAGTCTGTTGACGCCACTACCACAGTATCAGAATTAGTTGCTGTTGAAGACGGGGTCGTGGCTGATGTAGAAACACTACTACCTCCTCCGCTACTGCTACTAGCACCAACGGTGCTTGACCCACCACCAGAACCACCAGTACTACAAAGTTCGCCTATAGATACTGTAACTGTTACAAGAGTGGAAGTGCCGTTAAGTTTCAATTTGGAAAGAGAACTACTGCATTCACTTTCTTTATCTACATTAGCGGCTGGTGCATCGTGTGAAAGCTCTTTTCTATTAGAAGCAGTCATCTCAATTGAAGAGTCTGCCTCAAGTGTAATAGTCAAGCTATTAGCATTTACTGTGGTGCTTGCAATAGAAGTATCAGTCGTCCCGGTCATAGTTATGGTCGTCCCGTCTATACTGAATTCTCCTCCACCACGGACAAGCGAAACTTCATCCGCAGTTGCATACACAAAAAGTGGCAAAACTAGTAGCAGAGCTAGTGTGGCTACTATGTAACCTTTCATTAATCTAATTTCCATTATTTTTTCTAATCTACTACTATTGACAAGTACCAGCCTCAACAACAAGACCTGTACCCGTCACTGTGTTTATTGTGAGACGATATATAACGTCATCTACTCCTTCGATTTCTAAACAACCACCGTTAGCTGCACCTGTTGATTTAACATGTAGAGTTGTTGTCGCAGCAGAGTCAACATACACGTCACCAGTGATGCCAACCTCTTCTGCAGGACTTGAAGTTGCTACAGCTAAAGTACCATTTGCGGAAAAGTTTCCAGTAACCGTTGAAGATGCGCTTGATAGAAAACCAGAGTCTAATGTTACCAATCCAGATATTGCCGCTGTAGAAGACGCAGAGAAGGCTCCTTCTACGTTTAAGTTTGCAGTCAAGGTAGAAGAGGCGTTGGCAATGTAACCAGCAGTAAGCGTACTTAAAATTCTCCAGTAAGTATGGGGGAGGTATTAAAACTGTGGATAAGAACTATATGGTAAAAATAACGCCATTTGACGACATTTTATTGTCTCCTACGCAAAATCCTAAAGGGCGGCTCGAAATTTCTCCAAGCCGCCCCAAATATCCCCCATAGACCTGATAAAATCAGACTCCGAGCATCCTGCCCCGGTTCTTCCAACGCCTGGGAATGCCACGCTGTCGATCCGATCCCTGTCTATCGCCTATCGGAGAAGACGTATTCGCCAGCGGACGAGCAACCTGCTCTTGCGGTTCGTGTAATGTCTGACCACATCCCAAGGCACCATCTCCTTCAACCGGGATTTCGATTTCGTACCGTAGTACCTTGTAACCGCAGCGTCCCTCATTATTTTGACTCATTCTGAGTTCTCCAATTTGTCCTATGCGAATCAAAAGCATTATAGCCTCTATTTGTGCCCTGTCAATCTCTGTCAAAAACACCAATATAAGCCATATTTTACGACCCAATCACTGATTGGGTCGTAAAATATGGCTTATATAAAAGGACTAAAAAGGGGGTAAATACCCTACTTTCCACCTCTTAAAGCCATTATTCTCTCTTCTACCGGGGGATGCGTCATAAAAAACTTATGAAGTCCCTTCTTAGCCTCACCCCCAAAGGGATTTGAAATGAATAGATGCGCTGTAGCATTACTCGCCCTTTTCATTGGCGCTCTATATGAGCTAATTTTCTGAAGTGCCGATGCAAGCCCTTCCGGGTAGCGTGTTAAAAGTGCGCCAGAAGCATCCGCCAAAAACTCTCTTTTCCTTGAAATAGCTAACTGGATAAGCTTTGCAATGATTGGTGAGAGTATCGCAAGCACAATCCCCGCTATTACCAAAATTACTCCAAATTTATTGTCACGGTTATTACCGTGCCCACCAAAAAGACTCATTCTTATAAAGAAATCTGAAATAAGCGCAATAAAACCAACGAGAACCACCACAACTGTCATCACAAGCATATCTCTGTTTCCAATATGAGAGAGCTCATGCGCTACCACACCCTCAAGCTCGTTTTTATCAAGCATTTTAAGTAACCCAGTCGTAACCGCCACTACTGCGTGCTCTTTGTCACGCCCTGTTGCAAATGCGTTTGGTGCACTGTCCTCAATAATATAAAGCTTGGGCATTGGTAGCCCAGCTGTGATAGACAGATTCTCAACTATATTGTAAAGCTCTCTATTCTCCTCCCTGACAACTTCTTTGGCACCCGTCATCTTTAAAACTATTTTATCCGAATACCAATACGCACCTACATTCATAGCTATACTTATTCCCACCGCCACCCAAAGAATTATCGGAGTATTAAGAATATAAGAAAAACCCCACCCAACTCCTATAACCACCACCAAAAAGATACTCATTAAAAGCCACGTCTTTCTTACATTACTATCTTGATGTGTGTATATACTAGCCATTGTTGAATATTTTTATCGTCTCTTTTACTTCATCCGCTACTCCATCTATAAGATCATATTTCATCACTTCACTTTCATTTACCCATGCGTACTCTGTAAAAGCTCCTTCTTCCAGAACGATATCTCCCGATTTGTATTTCGCTGCAAAGTCAGCAAGGATAACAGGAATACCGTCTGGACGTATGAAAACTAGACTCTTAATGTAGCGGGGGCGATCTTCAATCTCAATACCCGCTTCCTCTCGAACCTCCCTCTCTAAAAGTTCCTTAATAGCGTAATCAAAAACAATCACATCGTCATGCATACTTGTGGGATTTTTTAAATCAAAATCTCCCCATTCTAATTTCCCGCCAGGCATTGCCCACTTCCCGGGATGTACCCTCTCGCGCTCGTCACGCTTTAATATAAGACACCTTTTATCAGATTCGCGGTAAACTATGGCAGTTGCAACAAAGTAAAAAAGCTTGTCGCTCTTCGCACTCTCTGTACTTATTGCCTTAGCTGGCATATTTTAGAATTCCACTTTTACAGGATCCTTTGCTTCCGCTTCACTCTCGTCAAGCTCAAAGAAGTCACGCTCCTCAAACTTAAACATATTTCCTACTATATTTTGCGGAAAACTTTGAAGTGCTGTGTTTAAGTCTCGTACATTTGTATTGTAGAAACGCCTCGCCGCTTGAATCTTATTTTC
>JADHUY010000002.1 GCA_016784305.1 Parcubacteria group bacterium | reverse complement strand
CACTACCTCCACCGGAGCCACTACCGGTGCCATCACCGACACCGTCACCAGCGTCACTACCTCCACCACCGTCGTTTACACCAGAACCACTTCCGATTGCTCTTGGGAAGTTGTCACACGCTCTCTGTCTATCTGTAGTTTGCTTATTTATGTCATCAGTCAGATTGTTCACGTCCAGCTTTTGTTGAGTTGCTTTGCTTACGTCTCCTAGCGTGTGAAGAAGTCCGCTTTCAACCAAAGGGTTTAACTCGTTTTCGTTTATTAACTCAATCTCCCTTTGTGTTGTAGCCGCGTCAATTCTTGTGCCTATATCTCTAAGTATTACTATATTGTCTTCAGAATTCGCTATATCTCTTTCTATCTGAAACCTTAATGGGTTTATGTTACTTGAGATCGTAGAGCTTGCTTGTTCAATACGGCTAACCGCCAAGGCTCTTTCAGCTGGAGTGAGCTTCCCTAACTCTTCAAAGCTACTAAGTGCTGATTTGTCTGATTCTATGATTTTCTCTTCATAACAAGAGATTACGTCTTCTATTCTAGAGCTGGCAACAACTAGAGCTGATAGAGAAAGGTTTTTCTGCTCAAGGTAGACATCTTCCGTGGTTCCACCACCTTCTGTACTAAGGGAGAATGCTCTTCTTGAAGCACTTAATGAGCGGCTTTCGGTATCAGAAACTGTTCTTGAAAGATATGAGTTTCTGCCACCAGAGCTTCTGCTTGCGCCAAGAAGTCCACCAGCACCGGTTAAGAGTTGCTTTGAGAGTTGCGCCGCAAGCGCTCCTATTATTTCATCTATCTCATCAGCAAGTTCAAGCTGGTTTATTCCAGAGTCAGCAGCATATCTGTTTAGAGTATGGTTAACATAGCTTCCAGGTGTTACGGTCTGACAGCTGCTTTCTCCGGGAACTTCTTCGTCACATATTTCAAACCCTGGAAACCCATCACCCCACTTCAGTTTCTCTAACTCTATTGCAAGGCTTTTATCAATCCTTCCTCTTATCCTTACATCGGCATCAAGGTAGGCGAAGAATGGATTATTCCCTGTGATTGTGTTGGCGTCTATAAAGCCCTTCCACCCACCTCCAAAACCTCTTTTGTAAAAGTCATCAATATTTTCTACCACGTCTGTCAGTGTACAGGCAGGTTCCCTGTCTACTGATTCAAAGTTTATGCGAATCGCAATTTTAATATCAAGCTGAAACGGACTACACAGGAAGGAAAGCTGGGAGCTATCAATGTATGTTCCTATTGTTTCATCCACTACGTCTGTAAGAAAGCCTCTAAGGTCAGTGATAAAGGCTGGGTTTCCGTCAAACCCAGAGTTAATCCATGTGACCACACTCTTCACAAGTTGAGAGATAAGTACTTCGCGCAGAAGCACAACTATTCCATCCAGGAGACACTCCTTTTGTGTTTCAGTTGCCTGTACTGTAAATGTTGAAAGGTCAAATGTCGGTACGTTAAGACCTGCAGCAGCAGCCGCAACCCCAGCACCCGCTCCGAGGAGGGCTGCTGTGGCACATCCCACAGCACCCGCCTGCGCCCTTGCTTCGGGTGGGTTAATTGTAAAGGTAAGTGGAGCCAAAATAACGACTATCATTAAAGCCGATACCAGTTTCCTGCTTGTTTGGTGTTTTACCGTCATGATTGCGTTCCCCCTTTAGTAAGGAAATATGTATTTAATCTCGAAAAAGTGACTCCAAGCTCCTCCTCGCTTTTTGTGTACCCATCTACTGCAACAAGTGCCGCAAGTGGGTCATTCTCCACTACTATCATTTTTTCTATTGAACTTGCGAGAAAGCTGAAACCATTAAGTAATTCTACATGAATATCAACCACGTTTTCTGGTGTTTCTGTTGTAAGTAGATTTTCTACAATCTCTTTATAAATTTTTGCAGGCTCTCTTAATTTCCTAAGCTCAAAGCTGTCACTGTTTTCTACGGCACGAGTGAATGTTAGTAATTCGTACTCCGTTATTTTGTACATCTGCGAAAAGATAGAGTCTAAGTCACTTGCATAAGCAGATACACTTTCTTTAGATGGGGCGATGGTCAGAGTTACATCGGCTGCTTCGTAGACTTTGCCTCTATTGCTGGATATATTTTTCTCTAAAAGTTCAGAAACAAATGTCCCTTCTGCGTCTGTGCCAATTTTCCCTTGCTTTTTAAGTTCAATGTACCCTTTAAGAAAGTCTTCTGAAAATTTATTAAAGTTCGGAGTCTCTCCCGCAATCTCTTGACCATCGGCAATGCTTAGTAGTGAGACTTCGTCATTAGGGCCAGCGAGAAGTGGGTTTCTTCCTAACTCCACTTCCACTCCATCATTAGTCCCGTCGCCGTCGGAGTCTTTATTATTTGGGTTGGTTCCAATCAACGACTCTTCCCAATCCATAAGAGAGTCGTTGTCTGAATCCTTTTGTGCTAGTTTCGCTGGGTTATTAATATCTGCTTGGTTTATAAGTGTGTCTTTATTGGTGTCGTTAGGTTTTTTAAGCATAAAAACAACAACGATTAATAAAATCACAAAAGCCGCAGCTAAAAACTTTGGTTTTTTCAGCCAATTCACGCCCTAAGTATATCAGAGAGCGCTTAAGTACTTATATAGGTAATGTGAACACGGAGCCTGCCTCACTTTCTCTAAATTGAACTCCGTAGACGCGAAGAGTGCTTGCTACACTTAGGAAAGCGTCTGGGAATTTGTAAATTGCATCACTGTAAGTGTCAGTTATTTGTTTTGTGTCTTCATCATTAAAAAGACCATCAGAAAAAACTACTATTGCCGTACCTATTTCTTTGTACGAATTAGACAGTCTGTCGTGCGCAAGGCTTATTTGCTCGGGGGCACTTATTTTGCTGAGAGACACACCAATGTCTTTATATATCTGAGCCAGTTCTCGCATTTTAGAAAGAAACGCCGAGTTTTTTGGGTTTTTTATAAAATTGTCAAAAATTTCCACCTGCGGAGTCCTATCAAGAGCAGCGTTTTTAATCACTTCACCCGCATTGTTACCGTATTCTTTCAATTTCTCTGTAATTTTATCAAACTCATCAGGCGAGTCCTCGGCAAGTATAATTGGAGTTGGTTTGCTAAAAGCCTCACCGATATTTCTTAGGTATTCAGCATACGACATTGGCTCTGTAGCGGGAATGGATATTATTTCTTCCTTGTTTGCGTCTTTGACAATCTCCTTTATATACTCGCCTGTCGCCTCTTTTGCATCAGTGTTTTCTGAGACATAAATTCCTGATACACTCGCTACTTTTTCTTTGTTAATGTTGCTAAATACTAAGAATAAGGTAAAAATAAAAAAGAGAGCTAAGAATAAAGACAATATTTTAAAGATGTCGCGATTCATTTTAAAAGTATAGCATTCATTATTTGCTATACTTTTCCTATGAGATTTGCACTAAAGAAAGAAGTACTTGCGCTTATATTTCTTTTAGCTATTTTGGTTTTCCTTATTCCAGTTGCTCCCGCAGAGGCGATAATTCCTTTTGGTGGGAGAGTACTGGCATTTTCTCCATCACCGTGCTTAAACGGTGTTATCTATACAGTTATTGGCCCTCCGGTTGGTGGAGTACATATATGGGCTCCAACTACTTGGACTTTTCTTTATGGACCTCCATCTCATATTGGGCAGGCGGCTTTAGGGTTATCTTTGCCACCAGACATATGCATTCTTAACTACGTCCCATTTATTGCGATATCAGGGCTGCGTATGATATTACTTGGGACATCAGCTTAAATTCTTAAGAAATTTTCTCCATTTTGAAATATCAACATTTTCGGCCCTCTCACCAAGGTCAATATCACTTTTATAAAGCGCAATTTCTAATTTTTCTTTATTTCCAAATGAAGAGAGGTTATTTATAAGCATTTTTCTTTTACTTCCAAATCCTGCACGGAGTAATTCAAAAAATCTCTCTTCATTAATACCTTCAAAGAAATTTCGCGATATATTTTCAATAAGTAGTATTGCTGAATCTACTCTTGGCGCTGGTGTGAAGTTTTTAGCCGAGACTGTTCCGACATACCTGGGTTTCCCGTAGGCTTTTATGCTTAAGGAGAGAATGCTCTCTTTTTTATCTGTTGCTATGCGCTCTGCCACCTCTTTTTGCATAAGAAGCACTGCTTTTGTGGGTTGAACTTTTGATGAAAGTAATTTCCTAAGAAGAATTCCTGTTATGTAGTATGGAATATTTGCCACGACTTTGTATTTTTTAAGGTGAAGGGTTTCTATATTAAGTTTAATGATGTCACCTTCTATTAGAATGAGTTTTTTTGCTTCAATTTCTTTCTCAAACTTCATTTTTAGATAGAAAATTAAATTTGGATCAAGTTCAACCGCTATTATTTTCTTTGCATTCTTAAGGAGTCTTTCTGTTAAGACTCCTTTGCCGGGCCCAATTTCAAGGACCACGTCTTTATCTGTAAGTTCTGCAGCACTTATTATTTTTGTCAGCGCTTTTTGTGATTTTAAAAAATGTTGCCCGAGTTTTATTCCAACCCTATTAGAAATTTGGCCGCCTATGTTTGCGGAAGTGTGGGGTTTTTCTGATTTATTTTTTTTAGTCACAGTAGGTTTAATTTCTAACAGAGCACGTCTTATTCAATAGTTACTACGCTTTCTCCAAGCTCAACTGTACTCACATACTCTTCACTAATATCTGTTACAAATTCAGACGGCACATTTACAGTGCGTTCCCCGTATTTCATTCTTGTTGATGCAAAGGTTAATATGGCTTGTTTGCGCGCGCGTGTTAAGGCCACATAGAAAAGTCGCCTTTCTTCTTCGGGGTCTTTACTCTCGTCCATCTCTTCGTGCGGGAAGAGCCCTTCTTCAAGGCCGGTTATGAAAACATAGTCAAATTCAAGGCCCTTAGAAGCGTGAACTGTCATTAACTTCACAGCGTTTTTCCTCTCTTCCAACGAGTCTTGATCCGTTGCAAGTGCTGCATCTTCCAGTAGCTTCTCTACTCCCTCTATAGGAGTAAAGGAGTCGTATTTCGCAGCAAGGTTAACGAGTTCTTTTACATTCTCTAGTCTCTCTAAATCGTCATCATCTCCCCCTTTAAGATGCTCCTCAATGCCACTTTTTGAAATTATAAGTTTAATAGTCTTACTCGGTTTGTTGGTGCTTGTACTTTCTTTTATTTCATCAAGCATTGCATAGAAGTCATTAACCCTATTTTTCATCGCTGGAGTTAGTGTGTGAGTTTTTCCGCTCACCATTTTTAAAAGTGTAACTTTTCCGATACCGCGTGGCGGAGTATTAATTATTCTCTTTAAATCTGTAGAGCTATCTCTGTTTAGTGTGAAACGCAAAAATGAAAGCACATCCTTTACCTCTTTTCTATCAAAAAATTTCACTCCAAGTACTTGGTACGGTATATCTGCGTATAGGAATGCTTCTTCCAGAGTCCTTGACTGAAAGTTTGCACGATAAAGTATAGCTATTTCGTTTAGTGATACACCACCTGCTAAAAGCGACCGCACTTTTTCTGTTATAAAGTGAGCCTCGCCTTCCTCATCGTACGCTCCGTGAAGAAGAAGGTTTTCACCTTTAGAGTTATTTGTAAAAAGCTTCTTCTCTTTTCTATTGCAGTTCTTCTCAATTATCTCATTTGCTGCATCAAGAATAGTCTTGGTGGAGCGATAATTTTCCTCAAGCACAACGAGTTTTGTGTCTTTGTATAGCTCTTCAAAACGAAGCAGGTTATCAATATCAGCACCCCTCCAGCTGTAAATGGTTTGGTCAATATCACCAACCACACAAATATTTTGTCTGTCCCCTCCCAGCATTCGTGTCATCTCGTATTGTATTGCGTTTGTATCTTGGTACTCATCAACATGAATGTATTCCCATATGCTTTGGTAGTGTTTTCTTACAGCTTCGTTTTTTTCAAGAAGTAGTGATGTTTTAAGGAGTAAGTCGTCAAAGTCAAAAGCCTGTTCACTCCTTAGTATTTCTTCATAGGCTCCCCAAACTGATGCAATTGTACTTCTGTAGTAGTCTTTTGCATCAAGCGTATAAGTTTCTCTATCCACACCATTTCCTTTTTGCTTTGAAATTGATGAAAGTAGTTTTCTAGGCTCAAAGCGCTTTATATCAACGTCAACCCTTTTTGCGGCCTCTTTTACAGCTCTTATTGAGTCGTTTCTGTCAAAAATAGCAAAGTTTCTATTTACACCGATTAATTTCGCATTTTCCCTAAGGATATGGACACCAAGAGAGTGAAATGTAGAGACAAACGGCAAAGTAGATCTATCGGCAAACGCTGTGATTGGTCTGTTTAAATCTGTTTCAGCAAGGATTGCATCTTTAACACGCTCCCTCATTTCAGCCGCTGCTTTGTTGGTGAAAGTCACGGCAAGGATTTTGTCTGGCGCTACACCGCTTTTTATTATGTTGACTATTCTGTGTGTGATAGTTTTTGTCTTTCCAGCTCCAGCACCAGCAAGGATTAAAAGCGGGCCATTTATATGTGTTGCCGCTTCTTTTTGTTTTTCGTTTAGTGCATCTAGATGACTCACCAACACACTCTATCATTAAGCTGGCGCTAGGCAATTGTATGGCGGGCTATTTTAATGTAGCCCCAAGTTCATTTGCAAACTTCATCACTAGCGCCTGCACCCCACTATCGGTTGGAATGTCTGAAATCTTAGCGTCATGTTTGCCCAAAAATATATTACGGGCAATGTCTGCAATTTCTTCAGCCTCTAAAAGCTTTCCTCTACTTTCTACTCCTCCAAGCATCTCAATGTAACCGCTTATTTCTATCACCGCTCTTTCGGCCTCGTCTCTATTTACAGTCATCATGTGTCCAGTTTCATCAACGATTTCTTTTTCCATGGGTACAACATCACTTGTTTGCGAAGTTTCAGAAGGATAGCTAGTTGGCATTGCAGTTTCTATTTGTCTTATCTTATCTCCGACCGCCATGAGTCTTTTTGCTAGTTCTTCATTTTCACTGTTATCAACTACAGGTGGAATCAGTTCTTCTATCGGCTCATGGTATTTGTCGGGTCTCTCTGGTCGGGTTTTTTCCTCTTTGATACCGTGTTGCGATGGAACGTCCGCGTGTGGCACGTCTGTTTTTGGCTGTTGTGTTTCATCTTCAGTTAAATTTGGGTTTATGTTTTTAGAGACATCTTCTATAGGTTCGTGATATCTATCTATACGCTCTGGCGCTGTCTTTCTTTGTTCAATTTCAACCTCATGTGAAACTGGGATAGCTACACTTTGTGTCTTTAGCGTGTTTTTAAATTTTTGTTTTGGTCTTTGAGATGCCTTAAACGGTGTCACATTACCTATAGTGTCGCTCTTCATCTTCGGAGAATCCGCAGCACGCATCATTAGCGGTAGAGTAGGATTTGGTTTAGAGAATTTGTTTTTTGACAGATCAAGCAAAGGAGAGTCAACATCTGATGACTTTGTTTTTAGTGGGTCTGATTTGTGAGGGACTTTTTGTGTCGGGCTGGAAGGACTATGCACAACATCCTCCTTTTTCTCTTTTGTATCACTTTCTGGCACTATTTTCGCGGTTACGCCGCTTTTTCTTGGCATAACAGACGGAAAGGAGAAGAAATCTTCCTCTGATTTTCCTTCATTATCATTTTTTAGTGGGGAATCATTCATACCCCTATAATACACTGTGTTTTAGCCATATAAAATAGGTCTTATTGCTTTAGTTTGGGTGGGGATTTAGACCTGTTGACTTACCTAACCCTCGCGCTATAGTTTATACATTCATATAGGGGTTCTCTCTGGTGGCCGTTAAAAGGGTCTCACGGGAGACGAATAGATGTCCGTACGACACTAAAATTTGTCTATATCAATTTATCTAAACAGGACTCTGACCCCCTTAATATAAGGTCTGCTGGTCAGAAGACAGAGAAAAGCATTAAGCGACTGTACGCTGCGCGTTTTATTGCGTCTGCCATACTGCTTACACTTCCGATTACCGCGAGCGCTGGTGTGCTCGCTTTTGTATCAAAATTGCTTGGAGCAACGAGTGCAGGTGACGGCTATATCCTGTCTGTTCATAATTCGCAAACATTGCCACTTCTTCGTGCCGCGCTAAACACAGACCCAAACCCAGGGAAAGGTGGTGGTGACATTTCAATAGTTGGCGGAAGTGCCCTTCTTTCTGAAACAGGTCCAAGTGGTTCTATTGCTGATATTGAAGATAGACCCCAGTCAGATCAAATTAGTGTTTATGTTGTTCGTGAAGGTGACTCTCTTTCACAAATTGCAAAGATGTTTGGAGTCACAACTTATACGATTATATGGGCAAATGATATACAAAGAGGTTCGGTAATTCATGAGGGACAGACTCTTGTTATACTCCCAGTTTCTGGTCTTAGTTATACGGTTAAAAAGGGAGACACGCTTAAGAGTCTTGCAAAGAAATACAAAGGTGACGTTAAAGAGATTGAACAGTTTAACGGCCTTGCTGAAAATGCAACGCTCGCCGTTGGTGATGTCTTGGTGATTCCAGGAGGAGAAAAAGAAATACCAGTGTATAGCAGTAAGAGTGTTAAGACTGTTGTGCGTGGAACTGGTGGGCCAACATATTCTGGCTACTACATAATGCCGGTCACAGGCGGAAGACGCTCACAAGGACTACACGGATATAATGCAGTTGATATAGGAGCAACGGTTGGCTCTCCAATAGTAGCTTCCGCAAGTGGTGTCGTAATAATAAGTAAAGACTATGGTTGGAATGGCGGATACGGAAACTACATAGTAGTGGATCACCCCAATGGCACTCAAACACTCTACGCACACAACATTAGAAATATTGTTAGTTCGGGACAAGCTGTGGTACAAGGGCAAGTAATAGGATACGTTGGCTCAAGTGGGCGCTCTACGGGACCTCATACTCACTTTGAAATCAGAGGCGCCAAGAACCCCTTCTAGGCAACCCTCCCTAAAACAGCGCGCTTTCTGCGTTGTGCTTCAAGAAATTTCAACGCCGTACCTTTAGTACGGCTTTTTCAATTTCGCTCGCACGCCTTGAAACCCCATCTGTTTTAGGGAGTGGTGTTATTACTTGCGGCTTTTTTGCTCCACGCCTCGCACTGTATTTCAAAATAGGGTTGTTTATGTGGGCGAAGTTAATGTTTTAAACGCTGTTCTGTAAATGGCATATTGAGGGACGTCCGACGTCCCTCATTTTTATAGTGTGCTGGTCAGTGTTTAATAGCGCTTTCTTGGGCGGTATTGGATGGCTTCAAGGAGGTGTCCACTTTCTACTTTTTCACTCTTTGATAAATCTGCGATTGTTCTCGCAAGTTTTATCACCCTGTGATATGAGCGAGGTGACAGGTTAAGTTTTGTTGCAGCATCGTTTAGTAGTTGTCGCTCTTTTGTATCAAGATTTACAAACTTATCAAGTTCTTTAACGCCCATTTCTGCATTTGTGCTCATTCCACTTACTTTCTTAAATCGCTTTTCCTGTATCTTGCGCGCAGTTGAAACAAGCTCGCGCAATTTGTGTGACTCGCGCTCCTTACCTTCCCCACCAAGTTTACTATGCTCAACGTGTCCAACTTCAATCCACATATCTATCCTATCTACTATTGGCCCAGATATTTTCTTATCATAACGAGCTTGCTCAACCGGGTCGTGGGTGTCGCCACTTCCAGGGTATGGGTTCATCGCGGCAACTAATATAAAATTTGCAGGAAATATTGCCGTGCCTTTTACACGAGACACTGTCACTTCTCGCTCTTCAAGTGGTTGGCGAAGCGCATCAATAGAGCGTCTTTCAAATTCAGGAAACTCATCTAGAAAAAGCACACCACGATGTGCCAGTGTGACCTCACCAGGTTTTGGAAATGTACCACCTCCAACGAGTGAAACATGCGACGCCGTATGATGAGGTGAGCGAAACGGCGGGTAGCTGATGAGCTCTTCAGAGAGAGAGCCTGCAACGGAGTGTATGGCTGTTGTTTCAATTGATTCATCAAATGTTAATTGAGGAAGAATACCAGCAAACGCACGAGCAAGCATAGTCTTTCCGGTACCGGGTGGGCCAAAAAGTACAATGTTGTGCCTGCCCGAAGCCGCTATCATGAGGCCTCTTTTTGCCTGCTCTTGTCCGCGTATGTCTCCAAAGTCAGTAGTGTAGCTAGGGACTTTAGGAATAACTTTAGTGTGTGGTGTAACGTCTATCTTTTTATGAGTCTCACTACTCTCGTCAATATGATCAATCACATCTTTAAGTGTGGTAGCACCATAGATATCTATTCCAGAGACGAGAGCTCCTTCCATTTCATTTTCTTTTGGCAGGTACACTTCTTTAAAGCCTTGTCTTTTTGCTTCTAGGACTAGTGGCAAAGTGCCGTGTATCGGACGCAGTTCTCCATCAAGCGAGAGCTCACCAAGAAAGACTTTATCTTTTGGTGAAAACGAGATTTCTTTGGAGGCAAGCAGGTACGCAAGAGAAATAGGTAAATCAAAGGCGGGCCCTTCTTTTTTAAGGTCAGCGGGCGCAAGCGATACCACTATCTTTTTGTTATTGCTTTTAGGTGCTTTATAACCGCTATTTTTAATTGCAGCCGATACTCTGTCGCGTGACTCTTCCACTGCTTTTCCAGGAAGACCAACGACAGAAAAAGAATGAAGACCTCGCGAGAGGTCTACTTCTACATCAATAATGTGCCCATTTAAAAGTGTTGTTTGTACGCTGTGGACTTTAGCGAAGTTTGCCATTAAGGGAGGTCATCCTCTTCGTCAATATGTTCTTTGCAAGTCCTTGCAGCTGGATTTGCATCCAACCTATCTTCTTCAATCTCACCTTTACTTATTTCACAAATTCCATACGTACCATTCTCAATCTTTTTTAGGGCGCGTTTTACGTTGTTGTATCTTATTTCAAGTTCTTTTAATATTGCCGTATTCGTTTCATACGCTTCAATGGAATCAGCTCTATCATTGCTGTCTGATGGATCAACGTTAAGATCTGGCGCAGTAGGTTCCCAGTCTTCTTTATTTTTAGGATTAATATGACCAACTGTCTTTAGCTCAACTTCAAGTTCAGACAACTCATTCGTAAGCCTCTCTTTGTATTTTTCTGTATTAATCATGCACTAATTTTACTAGATACTAGTCCTATAGCAAACACTAAAATACTCTATTACTACCTAGGCGCGTGAGTATCTCACTGAGGGTATTTTCATTTGTTGTGACCACAATTGTTTCTTCATTTGGGAAGGTATAGAGAATGGCTATTTTCCCGTCGTCATCTTTAAGCACTCGCACGTCTTGATTTTTTATTATGACATCAGTGAAGATTCTTTTCTCTGGAATTTCCGGAAGTTCTATACTGGACTCATCTGTTGGTGTAGCTACCGTGCTGGTTGCAACAACTTCCGTTGCCTCTTGTTTGGCTACAAAAGTAGAAAGTGGTAGTCCAAACAGTGGAGCTAAATCGTCACTCATATTTTCTTCCCAGAAAAGCATTTCAGCAAATGCGGTTCTGAAGCTCTTCACTTTAAATATTAAAAATGGTTGGTTGCCATCAAAGGAATGTACGCCAAGAGTAAATTCTGGTTCAAGTGAGCGGACTAATGCGTCAGATACGCGTGCGTCAATAGCAGCTAGAAATGTTTTAGTTGTAATTACCTCTACTGCATCAAAACTATCTCTAAAAATTGGTACAAGTTGTTCAAGTAGGCCAAGTTCAATCCCTACTTCGTCTTTAAGGAACGTAAGTCCATTCATTATTTCTCTCCTGCTCTTCTTTGAAATATCTAGCGCTTGAGTATTATTAACAAAGATTAAAGAAGGTATATCTCTTTCAACCAAAACATCGTCAGAAGGAATGCGTAGGAAAAATGTATAAGCAACAAAAGAGATTCCGCCCAAAATAAGTATGGCCCCACCTAGCGCTACAAGCATTTTCGTCATTTTGCCTGACCCAGCTTCTTTGGATTCGGCTACGGGGTTTGATGTTATTTTGTTTTGTTCAGCCGCCGCAATAGAAATAAGAGAAGTTTTCTTTGTTTTCATTGCATTACTCACGTCTCCTTTAAAGGTGCGAAGATTTGGGAGAAACGGCGCACTCTTCTTTACGGTAACTGCCGGTGTCGGGGCTACTGTGTCTGATGTATTTGGGGTTTTGCCAATTCCTGACAACTTTTGCGTGCTTTGCGCTGTTGGTGCTGGTTGTGGCATTGCAGTAGGAGTCGGTGCTTGAGGCGGATTTAGTGTTCCAAGTGGTTGTGGGGTGATAGTAGTAGGTATTGTTTGACTTTCTGTTTGCTTAGGTGCTATTGGTGCAGTAGTAGGAGTTGGTATTTGCGGTGCGACAGACGCAACAGCTGGCTGTTGTATTGGTGTGCTAGGTGTCGGCATAGGGGCAGGTTGTTTTGCTGGTTCCACAGCAGATGCTGGTTTAGAGGTCACTGCCGATGCATTGGCCTCGTTTGCTAGTCTAGTTTTTGCATTTTGGATAAGCACTTCTGGGGAAAGTGGCTGTGGAGAAGTGGCGCTTGCAGTAGGTGGGGGGGTTGGCGCTTGCTTAGGTGCTGTTGGCGCAGTAGTCGGAGTTGGTTCACCAATAATAACAGGGGGCACTGTAGCTTCTGTGGCAGGCGCCACTCTAGGAGGAGTGGACGCAGCCGTCGCTGGTGAACTATCTGGAATTACTATGGTAGGCGTAGTCTTAGCTTCCATTTTTAGAGGAGCTACTGCAGAGAGTGGAGGCGTACTCAAAGTTGTAGTATTTTGCAATTTTTGAGGAGCCGTTTCTGTTGTAGTGGGGGTTGTCGTTGGTGTCTCGGGCACTATTTTGTTTACTTCATCTTGGAAAGAGGGCTCATTTACAGCTGGCACTTTCTTTTCTTCAAGTGCTTTTGCGTCTGTCGTTTGAGTTGTGGAGCTAGGTTGTGGGCTATTTATAGTGTCAACTGGCTTTGCTGGAATATTTTTTGGGGCTGTGTCTGGTGCAGGCCTTGGAGCATCGTCTGTTGCTTGCTTTATTGCAGGTGTTGCTACATCCAAAGAAGCGTCAGGTGTCTCACCTTCTGTGACATCCTCCTTCCCTCCTTCCGGCTTTTTGTTTTTGCTTAAAGAAGAGTCCTCATTTCTGGGTGAGGGTGGCGAAAGCGGAGGCAAAGGAATCTCTTCTTCCGCTTTGTCCTCGTTGTTATTTGTGTTCTTTGTTATCTCGTCCATTGCTATTTTCTGGAGGTTTAATGCCTTTCTTTTCAGCAAAAGTTGGCGCTACGTCTTTAATAGAAAGTTTAATTCTATCGCGCTCATCCACCTCTTTTATTATAACTGGTACTACCTCTCCAACGGAAAGGACTTCTTCCACATTGTTAATTCTAAATGGTGCGATTTCAGACACATGTACTAGGCCTTCTTTGCCATCCGCTATTCTTACGAATGCTCCAAAATCAGTTATGCTCACTACTTCACCGTCAAATTGTTCTCCTTTCAGGTACTCCCTTGTCATTGCTTTAATTTTGTTTGCAGCCAATTCTGCGGAACCGTTCTTTCCTGTAATAAATACTGACCCGTCATCTTCTATTGTTATCTCTTCTACTCCAGTTTCATCTTTTATACCGTTTATTGATTTTCCACCAGGACCTATTACTAGACCGATTTGTTCCTCTGCAATTTTAAGAGTGATTATTTCTGGTGCTCTTGGAGATATTTTTGCTCTTGGCTCTTTTATCTCACTTTCTATCACATCAAGAATGTGCTCTCTTGCCACTTTAGCGTCAACAAATGCTTCAGCAAGCACGGAAAGTGGAATACCATCCACCTTTACATCCATTTGCACCGCAGTTACTCCAGTTCGTGTCCCAGCCACTTTAAAGTCCATGTCTCCATGATGATCTTCCGGACCTTGGATGTCAGTTAGCACTTTGTATTCACCTTTCTCATCCATCATTAGACCCATAGCAATGCCTGCAACTGGGCGCTTTATTGGTACTCCCGCGTCCATAAGGGCAAGAGTGGAGCCACAGACAGAGCCCATAGAGGTTGAGCCATTTGATGCCATTGCTTCAGAGACTATTCTGATTGTGTAAGGAAAGTCCATCTTTTCTGGAAGCACTGGAATCAGTGCTTTTTCAGCAAGAGCGCCGTGGCCTATCATCCTTCTATTAAATCCTCCAACTCTCCCAGTCTCGCCAACCGAAAAAGGTGGAAAGTTGTAGTGATGCATGAAGTATTTTTGTGTGTTTTGCGATTCAATAGAATCAAGCAGCTGCGAGTCACCCGGGCCACCAAGAGTAAGTGCTGAGAGCACATGAGTTCCTCCTCTGTAAAACACGCCAGAGCCATGAATTACTTCGGATATGCCACCTGCTTTAGCATAAAGAGCACGCACCTCGTTCATTGCTCTTCCGTCTGCGCGCCTCCCATTTTCTATGGCCTCTTTATGAAGAATTTCATTTACTCTCTCTTCAAATATATCGTCTACAAAGCTTTTCGGCACATCTAGAAGTGCTTCTTTAACTTTTTCTTTCCATTCATTCTTTAGATTCCCTATTCCAACCTTGCCGGCCCCAGAGAAAACCGCTTCTTCAAGTCGTGGCGCTACTTCTTTTCTAAATAACTCCGTAAGTTCGTTTGGCATTTCTTGTTTTTGCAGGGTTTGTTTCTGCTTGCCAATTTCCGATACTATTTTTTTCTGAAAGTCTTGGAGTTTTTCGTTTTCAGCAGCTGCCAACTCAAGTGCTTTGTTTAGGTTCTCCTCACTTGCTTCCTTAGAGGCAATTTCAATCATATTTATATTTCCATCTTTGCCACACGCCAGAAGGTCAAGAGTGCTAGTCTCACCCCTTTCTTTGTAAGTTGGATTTATTATGAACTCACCACCTTCTACTTGTCCGATACGCACGGCAGACACGGGCCCTTTCCATGGGATGTCTGAAGTGGCAAGTGCCAAAGATGAAGCAATTATTCCAAGAGTGTCCGGGTCGTCCTCGTCAATTGAAAGTACCGTTACTACTATTTGCACTTCGCGTCTAATGTGACTTTCAAAAAGGGGCCTTATGGTTCTGTCTACCACTCTTCCGGAAAGGACGGCTTCTTCTGTAGGCCTACCTTCCCGTCGCATAAATCTGCTTCCGAGGATTGCTCCAGCGGCGTAGAATTTCTCTTCAAAATCAACCGAGAGAGGAAAATAGTCTAGGCCTTCCTTTTCGTATTGGCTCATAACCGCTGTCGCAAAGACTGCGGAGTTTCCGTAGCGAAGGAGTACCGACCCACTGGCTTGCTCTGCTAAGTCGCTAAACTCTGCGGTAAGCGTACGACCCCCTATCTCTATGGTGTATTCCTTTGTTTTCATATGGTACTTGCCCGCCTCAATATAGTGACGAGTTTGTGGCCCTCAGATTACAGGATTGAACAATTCTTTAAGTTCAAAGCTGAGTATCCAGTGGCCACGGTTAATTAGTAACTAAAAACACTCTATATATATTGGTAGTATTTTGCAAGAAAAACCCCGCAAGGTTTTTAGTCTTGCGGGGTTTTTCTTTTAGGCCTCTTCAGGCTCTTCGTCTTTATCAATGTTGTCGTCTTTTGCACCAAATCCTCCTAGTCTCCAACCACGATAGTTGATTAGATATTTCTTGGGATCATCACACATGTCAATGTAGTCATCACACGCTTCTCTTAGCTTGCTTGAAGCAGAGCGTCCGAAGGTTATTACTTCAACTTGCACACCGTCGTGTTGCTGTAGGTACTGAACTAGTGGTACGAAGTCACCATCTCCAGTAGCAAGCACAATTGCGTCTAGCTTTGGAGCGGCCGCAACAGCATCAATTGCCATCCCGACATCCCAGTCTGCTTTTTTCGCTCCCCCATAAAAGATTTGCAAATCCTTTGTCTTTGGTTCGATACCAAGTTTGTGAAGAGCGTCAAAGAAGTTCTGTTCTTCTCCGCTTTCAGTCGTAACAACGTACGCCATTGCTCGTATGAGCTGGCGACCTGCTAGAGCCTCTTTAAGTACATTTCCGAAATTAACGCGAGATTTATATAAATGCTTTGCGCTGTGGTAGAGGTTCTGCGTATCAATAAAAATTCCGACCCTTTGGCCTTTATGTTTAATAACAGCCATAAAAACTTATGTAACTAATAAAAGAACTGCTTTAAATGAAGAATTACTTCTTCAACCCAAGAGTTTTAACGAGCGAATTATATTTTCGCTTGTCCTTCCCTTCTAGGTACTTTAGGTGCTTGCGGCGATCCGCAACCATAGCCAGAAGTCCTCTTCGGGAATGTTTGTCTTTGTGATTTTTCTTAAGGTGTAGGGCAAGCTCATTAATTCTCTTAGAGAGAACTGAAACCTGCACTTCAGGGGAGCCAGTATCTGACTCGTGCCTGGCTGAATCCTTAATCGTTTTCGCTTTTTTACGCTTGGTTAGCATTGCCAAACCATAGCACATATTGTCTAATTTTGCAAGCTATATAATGCTACTATTTGGCTGGTAACACACATTGTGCGACGTATAATGTCTTTATGAGTAGCAACATAGAGCAATTAAAACGTGAATTTCTAGAGCATTTGGAGATTGAAAAAGGGCGCTCTTTAAACACCATCTCAAACTATGACAGGTATCTCTCTCGTTTTATCGATTTCTCAAAAGCTAAAAATCCAAGCGATTTAAATCAAGACTTAATTCGGGAATATCGCCTTTGGTTAAACCGACAAGAGAGTTCAGGCGAAAATGATACCTTAAAACGAAACACACAAAACTATTATCTAATAGCGCTTCGCGCCTTTATTAAATACATAGGTAAGCGCGGTGTTAATGTAATGTCGCCAGAGAGCATTGAGCTTGCCAAAACCTCCGAGCGCGATTTAGACCTTATCTCTATTGAAGAGCTTGAGAGGTTAATGAAGGCTCCAGATGGGAGTGAGTTAAAAGATTTAAGAGACCGCGCAATGCTGGAGCTTCTTTTTTCAACCGGCTTAAGAATTTCAGAGCTCGTCGCGCTCAATCGCGATATTAATTTAAAGAGAGATGAGTTTTCGGTGCGTGGGAAGGGCGATAAAGTGCGCGTTGTCTTTCTATCAGACGAAGCAAAAGAGTTTGTAAAGAAATATTTAGAAAAAAGAGTGGATATGGACGACGCACTTTTCATTCAAGTTGGACGAGGTGCTAAAAGTGCCGAGTCCATGAGGCTCACACCTCGCTCAATTGAAAGAATAGTGAAACACTATGCTCTAAAGGCTGGTATTTCAAAAAAAGTTACTCCACATATCATTCGGCATTCATTTGCGACAGACTTACTTCAAAACGGTGCAGACTTAAGGAGTGTCCAAGCACTTTTAGGGCACGCAAATATTGCGACCACGCAAGTCTATACGCACGTCACTGATAAACATTTACAAGAAGTGCATAAAGCCTTCCACGGCAAAAGGCGCAAATGAGAGATAGTTGGCTATCCCCCGGTGACTATTCTCTCTATATATGTCTTATTGCTACGATGTATATAAACTACTGCTTGGTTTACGGTCGAAATATAAAATTATAAGGTTTAAATAACAAAACATTATGGATCTAACAATATTTCTAGCTCAAGTTATGGGAATATATTTTCTCGTAACCGGTGTTAGCGCACTTCTAAACCCAGAGAAAACCAGAAAGGCGATAAGTGAGGTTGGAAAAAGCTACGTACTCCCCTACTTTGATGGAGCTCTCGCCCTTATCTTCGGATTGCTTGTGGTTTTGACACACAACTCATGGACGAACCCTCTTACTTCAGTTGTATCAGCTATAGGTTGGCTCTCGCTTGTTGAAGGTGTGCTCATGATGTTGATGCCACAGTCTTCAATCTCTTCGTTCATAATGAGCATAAACTCAAAGCAGGCTATGACGACTATTGGTACCATCGCAATTATCGCCGGAGCATATCTCACATATATGGGATTTATCGCATAGATATTTTTTGAAAAATACGTTTAAACCACCGCAAGCAAAGCTTGCGGTGGTTTACGTTTGACTGTTTAGGAGCTTTTGACAATGGATTATAACTTTCTCTGGACACTCGCTGATGTTTCGCAATAGATGCCAGAGCATCTCCACGACATCTTGGGTATCTCCATAGATTTCTCTTAATATTTCCAGCTCCCTTTTGCCTGTTTCGTGTATAACCGCATCAAACATTGCATTCACCATATCTGCCCGCTCTTTGTCAAATAGGCACTCTTCCTTTTTAGACATACTTATCATTGCGTATCTCCTTCTTATATAAATCCCTCTTTAAGTATCTAGTTACAAAGGTGTTAGGATAATGAGAATGAAAATACTATCTTGGAATGTAAACGGTTTAAGGGCAGCTCATAGAAAGGGCAATTGGGATGAATTTCTAAAATTAGACGCAGACATCTTTTGCCTTCAAGAGACAAAAGCAGAGCCCGAGCAACTACCAGATGAAGTGCGTGAATTAAAGGGTTATTTTTCATATTTTTCCTCATCTAAAACTCGCAAAGGCTATAGCGGAACTGCAATTTACAGCAAAATAGAGCCAGAAAGGGTGATTTATGGCATGAATAAAGAAGAATTTAACCAAGAAGGGCGTCTCATTACCGCATATTTCAAAGATTTTATACTTCTTTGTGTGTACTTCCCAAATGGAGGTGGCGGGGAGGAGCGCTTGAAGTATAAATTAGATTTTTATGATTTATTTTTAGAGTACGCCGACGCTCTTTCAAAGGAGGGTGTGGGACCAGTTATTTTTTGTGGGGATGTAAATACTGCGCATGAAGAAATAGATTTAGCTCGCCCAAAAGAAAATGAAAAAAATACCGGCTTTTTACCTGAAGAGCGTGAATGGCTAGACGAGGTGATTCGACACGGCTACGTTGATACATATCGGCATTTTAATCCCAATAAAGTTGGCGCTTATTCATACTGGGACATGAAGACTAAAGCAAGAGATAGGAATGTTGGCTGGCGTATAGACTACTTCTTCGCAAGCCAGTCTGCTATGCCCAGAGTCAAAGATGTCTTTATTTTAAACGACGTATACGGCTCCGACCACTGCCCTGTCGGTATAGAATTAAGATAACAAAGCTCACCAATATATGGGTTTACGAAACCCATATATTGAGGATTTGTAAAGGACATTACTTATCCACAGAGTGTCCTTTACATGTCCTTTAAAGAGAATAATATTATGTACAGAGCAGTTCGTCATAGCACCTTAGTTGTACGAGTGCTCAGCTTTAGTAATCGCTAAGTAGCTGGATCGACAATACACATTTCCACATTTTTAAAACATTTTTGTTAAACAAGGTATTGTGTGTCATGCAGAAGTACGAAGCAGATAATTGAAGCAATCATAGGGCCGTTTAGTTGTGATGTCGTCGGGGATGTTTTTCTCCACCTCGGTCGACGTTGTGATTAGCCGGCTCTTTTGTATTTTATATTGGCTTTTTGTATATTTTCATTTCAATCTCAAGTGCTGACGTTAGGACAAAATAGGAATAACTATACGGTCGTATAGTTATTCCTATTTTTGCATTATTCTTTATCCTATCTTCGGTTACTTAATGGAGTGTAGGGCTATGAGACCCAATACTTTTTGCGTAGCTCTTCCACAGCCCCTTCCTCTTCTGCCTTTTGGCGCTCTTTTCCTTTTTCCCCTAGCTCTAGTAGCTCTTTTTCAGGAAGCTTAAAGAGCTCTATTGCGCGCTTTTCTAGATATTCTTCTGTATTTAATTTAGGGTCATCAAGCACTTCCTCAAGAAGAGCATGGAGGACAAAGCCTATTTTTTTACTTGGTTTTTCCTTGGTAATTTCCATAATTCTATCCCCTGTAATTTTTAACATACCAACTGATATAGGATCGCGAAGTGCCTCTTCTATCATTGACTTATATTTCCTAAATCTAAATGGCTGCTCTTTTGGTCGTCCTGAACCGATCCTGTCGCAAATGCGAAGGTTAAGTAAATCCCAAATATTCTCTTCTCCCACGTTTCGTATCATTCGCCTTGCAGCTGAAAGTGTAATTTTCTCTGGGTCAGAAAAGAACATATGCCAGCGAACAAGCTTTGTGAGTTTTTCCACCTGCTTTTTAGGAAGGCGCAATTCTTCAAATGCCTTTTTGGCAACACGCGCGCCTACTACCTCATGGCCGTGGAATGTCCAATCGTTTTTTTCTTTACCCCAGCGCCTTGTTTCAGGCTTTGAGATGTCGTGGTAAAGCCCGGCGATTCTAATATCAAAAGACCAGCCTTTGTCGGCCCCGTGTTGCATGGTGCGAAGCAAATGTTCAAACACGTCAAATGAGTGCGCCTGGTTTTGCTCAACGCCAATTCCTCGCTCAAGGTCTGGTGCTACAAACGGAAGCATGCCAAGTCTCTGCATTAAGAAGAATGCTTCAATTGGTTTAGTAGTCATGATGGTGCGAATGAGTTCATCACGAATGCGCTCTTTGGAAATCTTTGCAAGTAAATCAATGTGCTTTGTGATGGCTCCCATTGTATCTGGGTCAATTGTAAAAGAGAGTTGCGCGGAAAGGCGCACTGCGCGAAGCATGCGAAGAGCATCTTCAGAGAAGCGCTCTTCAGCGTCCCCCACGGCTACGAGGCTCCCTCTTTTCAGATCCTCCTCACCTTTGTATAGGTCTACCAACTCGCCTTTCTTTAGGTTGTACGCCATTGCGTTAATGGTAAAGTCGCGACGTTTAAGGTCGTCTTCTAGATTCTTTGAAAACTCTACTTTATCTGGGTGCCTAGCATTTGAATATTCTGACTCAAGTCTGTACGGTGTAACTTCTATTACTCGTACCGACTCCTCTGGCGTGTCTTTGTTTACTATGCCGACTGTTCCAAAATCATTTTCGTAAAAAGTATCTTCAAAAAGCTTCTCTATCTCTTCTGGCTTTGCACTTGTTGTCATGTCCCAGTCCTTTGGAGTTTTCTCAAGAAGCAAATCTCGCACGCACCCCCCCACCAGATACACCTCAAAACCAGCAGACTCAATGGTCTCCGATACCGCCCTTACTTCATCTGGAATTTTGCTTGCTGGAATTTTTGCCATGACAATATTCTAACCCTTTTCTCTACATATGAACATGTGAACTGTGTTATACTGGTATGTGCTATGAAAACTAAAGTTCGCGAACGAAATGCGGCTGTAAGGCTACGCAAAAAAGGTCTTAGCTATAACGAGATTCTCAAAGAAGTTGCTGTTTCAAAAAGTACACTGTCCAGCTGGCTTAAAGATTTGCCTTTAACTTGGTCAGAAAAGCGATATTTGCGTTCAAGACGAGATGCGAATATTTCTCGTGGCAGGATTAAAGCCGCAACCGCAAACCGCGCGCGTCGCTTAAATCGCGAGGCGGAGTTATTTAAGGAAGCGAAAACTGAATTTAAGCGATTTGTAAAAGATCCTTTATTTCAAGTTGGCATCGCACTTTATTGGGCAGAGGGGGCAAAACGGTCAGACATGTTTCAGTTTTCAAATTCTGACCCTCAAATGGTTGTTCTGATGTTGCTTTGGATAAAAAGATTCTTTGGAATTGAAAAGGACAGTGTTTTTGCGCGGTTGTATATGCACAGACCATATGCACATGAAAATTGGGAGAAGTATTGGGCTAGAGAATTGAGTGTTCCAGAGAGGAATTTCAGAAAGACAATCTACAAACCGACAGGATTGCTAATAAAGAAAAGACCAAATTACAAAGGATGCTTGCGACTAGAGCTTCCTAAGAGTACTAACTTGCGCAGAAAGACTATTATGTGGTCAAACCTACTCGTTGAACATTATAAGCACAACGGGTAGACTAGAACATTAATGCCCCTGTGGTGAAATGGATATCATGAATGCCTTCGAAGCATTTGTTCCAGGTTCGAGTCCTGGCGGGGGCACCAAACATAGTTTCTCTTAAGCCAAAGCTAATTTGTGCGGATACCGGGAATCGAACCCGGATTTGTTGCTTGGCAAGCAACTGTTCTACCACTAAACTATACCCGCTTTACGATTTGATTTCTGGATAATAATACCCTTTTCTTAACAGTTCTGCAGGCATCAATTCCATCCATCTAAGCATTTTGACCTTGAAGTATGTGCTAGAAACCGTTACAGTGCAAATCCCATATGTCACCCTCCTACTTTTATGTCTGCCCTCAATTACGGTACTTTTAGTAAAATTCTCTCTGGCCACGTCAATATTTGATGACCAAAAAGCAAGACAAACATCGTTTTCCAAATCAGGATACAAGAGCAACGAGGATTTAATTTTTGTGGCTGGAATTTTACATACTTCTTTTAAAAAGGTCACATATACTTTTACTAGTTTATAGTCTGTGTTTACTAGCCTAACCGCGTATTTAGTCACCTTATCACCTTCTCCCCAATACAGCATTATTCCAGAAACGAATAAAGGGTGGTATTTAAGTTCTTCAAATTCAGCCTCCGCTTCTAAACTGGCTGTTTTATACGCCTCTTCAAGGGCTATTCCACGAATTTTATTAAGTCCACGCATTTTAACGCGGTTCTCTTTGTTCGCCTGTAATGTTAGCCTATTCTTAACTTGTTTAGACCAACTTTCATCACTGAACCAAGTGGATAGAGTGCTTATGGGTATTCGTAGTTTTCGTGATATTTCCTTGTAACTACTACCATTAGAGCGCATTTTTTCTGCAGAGTTTTTATCGTCTCGCATACTTAACAAGTATATCACGTCAGTTCAACTTTTTATCATGTGCATAATCGGTATATATATGAGATACTTAAATGCACGGGAATAAGCCATATTTTGTGACCCAATCACTGATTGGGTCGCAAAATTAAAGGACAAAAAGGACAAAGTTTCACTTGAAACGGTCATTTTTCCACAAAGTTGGGGAAAACTATGGGGATTAGGGGGATAAAAGACGTCCTTTTACCTAAAAACGACCAAAAATGTCCTATAAATGTTTCACGTGACACTTTTTAAGTAAGATGGACAAGAATGCACAAACAGTAGCAACTTATAACAAAGATGCTAAGCACTATGTTGATAAATTTGACAAAGGGGCCTCTTATTGGGAGAAGAATGTTAACAGAGCCCTTGATTTTATCAATATAAAGAAGCCACGCTGTTTAGAGCTTGGTGTTGGGGGAGGTCGTGATGCTCAAACGATACTAAAAAGAGCCGGATCTTATGTTGGTATTGATGCGTCTAAGGAAATGATTAATATAGCAAGAAAGCGCTTGCCTGAGGCGGATTTTCGTATTGCCGATATTCGTGAACTAGATTTCAAGTCTAATTCATTCGATATAATTTTTGGACTTGCGACATTTCTTCATACAACCAAAGATGAAAATAAAATTTTACTTAAAAAAGCACATGAATGGCTAAGTGACGACGGTCTAATCTTTCTTTGCTTGAAATATGGGAAATATGGTGAAGTTCTCAAAGAGGATGCTATAGGGGAGCGTTATTTTTACTTATACACCGCTGATGACATAAGAGAGATAGTTGGAAATAGCTATAAGGTTATAGATAGTAGGAATACTGTTCATGAGGTAGATTGGCTCGAAATAATGCTAAGAAAGCAAGTTTCACGTGAAAAGTGAATAAAAACACTAAAGAAATAGGGGATATTGGTGAAGATGTGGCATGTAAGTTTCTCGTGAAACGGGGGCTTTCTATAATTGACAGGAATTATACTAAGAAATGGGGAGAAATAGATATAATTGCCCAAAAAGGGAATTGTATACACTTCGTAGAGGTAAAGGCTGTTACACGTGAAAATTTAGTCAATATTTCACGTGAAACGGATTATAGGCCAGAAGAAAAGGTTCATCCTAAAAAGCTTGAGAAAATAGCCAGAGTGGCAGATACATATATGTTGGAAAAGGGGATTGATGAGGACGTGGATTGGTGTATAGACGTTGTGGCAGTGTTCCTAGATATTGCAAGAAAGCAGGCAAAGTGCAGGATTGTAGAAAATGTCCTTTAGATTATTCTACTTGTCCTTTACATGTCTTTTAGAAAACATGGTAGTATATTGTGGTTATACGGGGCGTAGCATAATGGTAGTGTTCACGGTTTGGGACCGTGCGGCCCGGGTTCGATTCCCGGCGCCCCGAAAGTAACTTGCGAAGCAAGGTGCTTGAGGGCGTGTCGGGAATCGAAAGACGGAGGCGCGCCGAAGGGTGAAGCGCCGAGTCCGGGCAGGAGGCACTTAGCGCGAAGCGCCTAGTGACCTGACGCCGATTCCCGGCGCCCCGACTTAGAGCTGAAATGAGATTTTAACTAAACAGATTCACCAACAGTTTGGTGTCTAAATTTTTGTTTATACGATATCTGCCGGCAGGCAGATATCGTATAAAATACCGATGCGTAAAAATAAAACATTTGACTTGGAAATCATACGATACATCGTATGAATTTAGTTCGGTTAACCGAACTAAATTGGTTTGACTCGTGCAAGATTTATTAGATGTTTTTGCGGGTGTTCTTGCCATATGTGTTAGTTTTGCTTAATATCATGTAATACTATGGTTGACATATCTATGACATATCTAGGAAATACTACGGACGAGTACTTGCTTGCAATTACAATTTTTGTTGTAGTGGCAGCTGCTTTTAAATTTCTTCAATGGCTATTGCTTAGGCGACTAGAGGATCTTGCAAAGAAAACGAAAACTGATCTAGACGACACGCTTATTAGGATTGTAAGAAGTCTAAAGCCAGCATTTTATTATTTTCTTGCATTTTATATTGCAGTGCAATCGTTAGCTTTTCTTGAGACACTGGAGCAAATTATAAATGGTGTACTACTTGCTTGGCTTGCGTATCAAGCTGTGATGGCACTCCATGTCCTAATTGATTACACAATAGAGAAGCGTTCCGAAAAAGAGGGAATTGATGGGCAGGGTGCTTTTAAGTTTTTAAGCAACTTTGTTAAATGGGCTCTTTGGATAGTTGCAGCTTTAATGGTTCTTGCAAATCTTGGCATAAATGTCACGTCCCTTATTGCAGGGCTTGGTATTGGAGGTATTGCGGTTGCTCTTGCTCTTCAAAATATTCTCTCCGATCTATTTAGCTCTTTTGCCATTTATTTAGATAAGCCATTTGAGGTAGGGGACTTTATTCAAGCAGGGGATAGTACCGGTACTGTAGAGAAAATTGGCATTAAGACAACTAGAATACGCTCAATTACAGGAGAAGAGATAGTTATTTCAAACAAAGAGTTAACTACCGCAAGAATTAAAAACTACAAACGCATTAAGGAGCGTCGTTCACTATTTACAATAGGGGTGACGTATGAGACACCAGTTGAAAAGCTTCGCGCTATTCCTGAGATGATAAAAGAGATTATTGAGGCAGAAAAAAGTACGAAATTTGACCGTGTTAATTTCAAAACTTTTGCCGATTCGTCATTAAATTATGACGTTTCTTATTATGTAAAGACCACCGATTACAAAGAGTTTAGAGACATAGAAGAGGGGATTTCACTAAATATAATTGAGAAATTCCAAAAGGAGAAGATAGACTTTGCATATCCTACGAGAACTATTTATTCAGCCAAATGAGTTAGAAGTGCGAAAGCCCGACATTCCTGGTCGGGCTTTCTGGCGTTTGTACAACTTGGTCAGATATTTATTCTTACTCCACAGGTGAATATTAGGTCTTTCTCTAATTCTTCTACTGTGATGACGCATCCGTTTGTCCATGCGAATAGTTCTTCATCTTTGGAGTTCAGGACCTTTGCTGGTGTGAGCAAAGTGCCCTTAGGTCCTTCAACTTGCTTGAACCTCTCCTTAAAGACGTAGACGTCCAACTTCCCAAGTGGCACACATTTGCCTTGTCGCGCGTAAAGATCGTAGCGTGCAAGCGACTTATATACTCTTCCGTTTTTAAAGTCTTCGAGAATTGCATCGGCTTGCGACTTTTCTTTGCATGCCGGTAGAGTGGTTGAGTAATGAACAATCTCGAGAATATAAGTCGCCCTGGTTTGCGTTTGTGCAGATACTGCGCTTGATGTCAGTAAGAGCAGCACAGCGACTGCACTTAATGCTAAGTTAAAAAGTCGCGTCATGATACCCTCCTACATTGACGGTTCGACAAAATGTCACATATTTTATTCGTTTACTAAACCCGTTGTACTCCTCTCGTGGTCAGTAGTCAATTGACGTCTTACTTTTCCTATTTCTCAAGTACATCCGTGAGGAGCTTGGTAAGCTGAGGGGCTTTATTTAAGCCAAAGTTTTCGGCTTTGGCAGATATGTCTCCAGAGAGGAGCCCACCTAAAGTAGTATTTTCATACTCTTCTAGGTCTCGCTCAACGTGGGCAAGTGTAATGGCACGTAGGTCACGCTCACCAGTAGTTTCCTCACGGCTTGAGGTCACTATGATGCCTCTTAATTTGCCGTCTGTGTCAATTACGGCACCGCCTGATGAACCACCTTGTGCTGCAATGGAACCACCTATTGATATTAGGTCAATATTGGTACTAGAGAATGTGTAAAGTTTCATAATGTTTACTATGGTTGCCACCGCGTAGAGATCTTTTTGTATTGAAATACCACCCAAGAGCCCAGCTGGGTAGCTCCGCACTAACATTTCTTCTCCCACCACAAAATCTATTTCGTCTGTGCTTGCTTCAACATATGGAAATGAACTCGGAAGTGATGCATTGGGATCAGTGCGGCCTGTTACACGCAGAAGTGCAAAGTCATGTTCTCCGGTGCCTTTTGGCTCTGCTGTGCGTATGTCACCTGCATGTTCCTTTACCCATTCTTTTGAGATGTAGAGTAGTTCAAGAGTGTACTTGGCTCTAGCAGGGCTTCCAGTGCGTCCTGTGCACTCTATAGAGCGAGGAGAGGGATAGTCTTTGAGTAGTAGATACTGCGCAATGTGAGCATTTGTAATAATAACCCCCTTTGGATCTATAATTACACCAGAGCCAGTCGTTGATTGGAGCACTCCTGTGCCATTTGAGCTACAAAGTATGTTTACTGTGGCTTCGGCCACCTCGCTATTTATCTTGTTGAGGGATTTTGTCTCAACCTTAGGAGTAGCTGGGACTATTATCACTTCCTCCTCGCTAGCCTCCACAGTCTCTTCTGGAGTTTCTGGCACCACTACAGCTTTAGGAGTTGTTTCCTCCGGAATTGGTGCTGTGTCAAGCACCACCTCCTCCTCTATAACGACATCTTCCTCAATATTTGTGGCAGGAATCTCAAGAATTTCCGCATCGTTTATAACTGGCTCATGGATTACGACCTCTTTAGGGCTTTCTATGAGAGAGCCTACGGTAACTACGGCGATTACCGTTAGGAAGAAGAGGATATTTTTGACTCCTAGGGCTTTTAGTATGTGCATAGTCTCTGCAGTATACATCAAGCAGGGCTTTATATAAGGGTCTGAAGGTAATTTGACATATATGTGGAATTATTTCATAGTGTTGACAACTTGCTTTATTCGTGTATACTTCTACATAAGTTTGGGTTTAGCCCAGCTTTTTTATTAACAGCGATCTGCATTTCGGATCTAAATAAAATTGTTATGTTTTTCGACGAAACAACTGACGCACCAGCTGAAGGCGCTACTGAAGAGGTTGCCGCACCAGCTGAAGAGGCTACAGAAGAGTCTTCTGAGTAATTCAGTCTAATAATACAAAGGCCCCTGCAATTGCAGGGGCTTTTGTTTTTTGGTAGCATCTGGGCTACTACCAGTGTATCTTTGATACGTAGGGTACAGATTTACGGGTATAGTTAAGTGCAATGACTGCCTTCGTACATTGAGTCATAAGAGCGGGTATAGTTTAGTGGCAGAATGACTGCCTTCCAAGCAGTAGACGAGAGTTCGATTCTCTCTACCCGCACCAGAGACCCACAAAACCCGCCTAAAGGCGGGTTTTGTGGGTAGTGGGCGAACCCTCAATAAGGTTAGCCTATTTCTTTACAGCGTCTTTTAGTGCTTTTGCTGCCCTAAACTTCGGCACGCGCATTGCAGGAATTTGGATTGACTCCCCAGTTCGTGGGTTTCGTCCAGTTCGTGCACTTCGCATCTTGGCTTCAAATGTACCAAGACCTGCGATTGATACCTCGTCACCGCTTGTAAGACCATTAACGATTGCGTCAATAACGCATTCAACTGCGCGCTCTGCGTCAGCCTTTGTTGTTCCTAGTACTTCGTGTACTTTGTCTACTATAGCTGCTTTGTTCATAGTGTGTTTACTAAAAGTGTCGTGTAATTCGACCCCTGTGTTCCTAGCATACCATTTATACTAATAGAAACTGTGGGATTATTATATCTAAAGCCGTATATGGCGCAATAGGTACTAATGCACAGCTATAAATGGTAGGTTTCTGTAGTTATCTATTTATCCGCGCTATTTTTATAGGAAAAATGCTGCTTTGTTTGGTCTAAAGCCAAATTTTAATAACTCTAGTATAAGTTTTAGCGCGCGAATTCAATAACGCGGTTTTCTCTAATAACGTTTACCTTTATTTCTCCAGGATATTTAAGTTCGCTTTCAATCTGGAGTGCTATATCTCTGGCCATTTTCTTTGCCTCGACGTCTGTCACTTCTGTTGGGTTTACAAATACGCGTATCTCACGCCCTGCTTGGATTGCGTAGCTTTTGTCAACTCCTTTGTGGTTGTTTGCGATAGCTTCAAGATCTTCAAGACGCTTTATATAGTTTTCTACTGAGTCCCGTCTTGCTCCAGGGCGTCCACCAGAGATAGCATCGGCTACTTGGACTATTATTGATTCAGGTGTTTCATACGGGTACTCTTCATGGTGAGCTTGCATAGCTTTTATTACCTCTTCATCAACTCCAAACTTTTGGAGTATTCTTCGTCCAATTTCAACGTGTGTGCCTTGGACTTCGTGGTCAACTGCTTTCCCAATATCGTGAAGGAGTGCCCCAGCGCGAGCAACAGCTACGTTTGCACCAAGCTCCTCTGCCATAATTGCTGAAATGTGTGCCATCTCAATTGAATGAAAGAGTACGTTTTGTCCGTAGCTAGTTCTAAAATGTAAGCGTCCAACAATTTGGATTAGCCGTGGGTCGAGCCCATGTACGCCTGACTCGTAACATGCTTGTTCACCTTTTTCTTTTACTATTTTATTTATCTCATCTTTTGCCTTCTGAACCACGTCTTCTATCTTTGCAGGTTGAATACGCCCGTCAATTATCAGGTTTTCAAGCGCTACACGGGCTATTTGGCGCCTTATTGGGTCATATGAAGAGAGAGTTATTGCCCCAGGTGTGTCGTCTATTATCACATCTACTCCGGTAGCTCTTTCAAATGCCTTGATGTTGCGACCTTCTTTTCCAATGATTTTTCCCTTTATTTCTTCAGACGGGATGGCAACAGAAGTGGACATAATGTCGTCAATAACAGAGTTACCTAGTCTGTGTATTGAAGATGTAAGTATGTCTTTAGCTTTTCTATCAAGTCTTTCTTTTCCTTCAACTTCAAGTTTTTGAAGGCGGACCATTATGTCTTCTTCGCTGTCTTTCTCCACTAGACTCATGAGTTCTTTCTTGGCGTCATCCTCTGATAAAGAAGAGACGCGTTCAAGTTCCTCCTTCCTTTTTTTGTTCAATGCTTCTGTATTTTCTTTGATTGTGCGGACTTCTTCAATCTTTTTCTTTAGATCTTCTGCTTCTTTTTCAACGTCAGATCTCCTCTTTTCAATCGTTTCGTCCTTTTTAATGAGCCTATCTTCGTTTCTTTTAAGATCGCTCTCTTTTTCTTTGAGTTCAACTTTAAGAGATTCAACTATAGACACTGCTTTTGCCTCCGCTTCCTGCGTGATTTGTTTTGCTTCCTCACGTGCTTCAAGCATCTTCTGCTTTATTTCAAGTTCCATTGAACCCCGCTTTCCAAGAGCGACGAGCCAACGCAGAAAATACCCAACAACAATCCCTATTAACCCAGAGAGTATGAGTAAGACTAGTATTACTTTTAATGACATATGCGAGATAGAAATCTCGCCCTTCAGACTAAGTGACTTTTGCTTCTATTCGGTCTTTTTTTAAGAATCTTGTACTCATTCGGTGAAAATTTTTCAAGAATGTCAGTCAGTTCGGTTAGAAAGGTGGATTTCAGAAGTTAAATGTAAAATTGGTATGGGGTCACCATACCAGAGTTTACTGATTTTGTCGAGTTATGCGTTTATTAGCGACGTAGGGCGAGAGAAGTGGGAAAGCGAAGCTTTCACATTTCCGAGCCGAGGAGCTAACATAGGTTCAATACATCGGAGCAAGCTCTGAGATTGCACGGCGAAGCGAGTTTGACAAATACCTCGTCAGCTTGTTGCGATGAACCTCTATTTAAGGATTTCATCCACGAGACCGTACTTTTTAGACTCTTCGGCGCTCATAAAGTAGTCGCGGTCTACGTCTTTTTCAATTTGAGCAACAGTTTGTCCGGTGTTTTTTGCAAGTATCTTATTTAATTTGTCTCTTACAGAAAGAATGTGCCTCGCTGTGATTTCAATGTCAGTAGCTTGTCCTTGCGCTCCTCCCCATGGCTGGTGAATCATAACTTCAGCATTTGGTAGGACAAAGCGCTTCTTTTTCTTTCCTGCAGAGAGTAAAACCGCCGCAGCGCTAGCTGCGATACCAACACATACCGTTGATACATCAGGCTTGATGTGATTCATCGTATCAAGTATCGCAAGCCCCGCTGTTACAGAGCCCCCAGGTGAGTTAATGTAGAAGCTGATATCTTTCTTTGGGTCCTCTGACTCAAGGAAGAGTAGCTGAGCAATTATTAGGTTTGCTGTGTAGTCCTCAACCGGCCCGCCAAGGAAGATTATTCGCTCTTTTAAGAGGCGGGAATATATGTCATATGCTCTTTCACCAAATGGGCTTTTTTCAACCACCATTGGTACGAGCTGGTTTCTTATTTCAGTTGTTTCTTTATTCATGTCCATTACTATACCACATTACTTATCGCTGGCAAGAGTTTGGTTTTCCAAAAACTCAAATACCTTTTGGTTGGTTAATGTCATGTCCACATATGCACGTACGTTCTCTTCTTTTGCGCCTTTTACGTCTTTCATGATGAGCTCTACTTGTTTATCAACATCCTCTTTCTCTGGATGAATGTGCTCAACCTCTCCGATGGCATTTAATATTAGTTGGAGTTTTGCTCTTTTTTCTCCACTCTCGCGCCAGTCCTTCCTTAAGTCCTCTTCTGTCTTACTAATTTGCTCAAGATATTTATCAAGTGTGCTCCCTGTCTTTGCTACGTCTTCTTTCATTTGCGCCATCATCCTGTCAACCTCATGTTCTATTAGAATTTCAGGAACATTTATTTTGGTTTTTACGACAAGTTGGTCTGCTAGGTCACTTCGCGCTTTGTCATTTACTTGAAATTCCTTTTGCTTTTTAATATCTTCCCGTACTCGTGCCTTAAACTCGTCAACAGTCTTAAAGTTGCCAATTGTACTTACAAACTCGTCATCAAGCTCTGGCAAATCTTCGTCTTTTATTTCTGCTTCAGGTGCGGCATTGTTGCTACTTATTTCTGTAGGCTCTCCCACTTCTTTAGATTCTGTGGTTTCTTGTTTAACGCCCTCGGGCGAGAAATCAGTTGCGACTGATTTCTCAAAGCGTGCTTTACCACGGCGAACTTCTAAAAGCATTTTCTCAACATCTTCCTCTGTTACTAAAACGTCTTCTTTTTTTGATGACACCTCTTTAGCAATTTCTTTGTAGCCAGGTAGATCAATTTCTGGAAAAGTTTCAGTTGTTATTTTAAAGCCAATTGGATTTCCAGATGCAAGTTTTGTGATAGCTATTTTAGGTGACCCAAGAACTCTAAGCTTATATTCAATAACTAATTGAGGGTAAACATCAGCAAGAGCACTTTGTGCAGCTTCTTCCATGACTCCCTGCTCTCCGATATTTGATACCAAAATATCTTCGGGGATGTGCCCTTTTCTAAACCCAGAGATATTAGCAGTTGCTCCAAGCTTTTTTATGGCATTAGTCCTGTATCCGCTTACCACATCGGTTGGCACCTCACCCTCTATCTCAACCTCCCCATCCTTTCTATTTATTTTTATATTTTTATATAACTCTGACATAGCTACCAAAATTACAGCTTTTAGTCGAGGATGTCAAAACAAAATCCCCCGTGAGGGTGGGGGATTTTGTTTTGTGAAGATTTGGTTAGAGACTGAACTCTGTATCAATGTCTGCAAGTTCAGCATCTAGCCCTCCAAGGTCTGTTGTATCTAGATCTGCTTCAATGTCTGCAACCGCGTCTGAAGTACTTTGTGTACTGAGGGCTTCAAGCGACGGGTCAGCTTCGGCTTGTATTTCTTCAGGTGTTACTAAGTCTTGTCTTTCTTTGGATAATTTTGAACCCCAGAAATAGAGACCTCCCACAACAAGAACAAGTACAATAATTACGATTCCAACAAATGGGCCAGAAGACTTTTTTTCTTCGGACATATCTCCACCTGTCTCAACATTTGGTACTTGGTCGGGTATATTTTGTTCTGGTGTTTTATTATTTTCCTCCATACTCTTTAGTTAATCTTTAATTTTCTACGTTAGAGTCATCGGTGTCGCTGTTAGTGTCGACCGAAGCTTTAAGTGCACGAACAGCAGATATTACTGCTTTGTGAGCTTCAACTATTGCATCTTTGGCGACTCGAAACTTTGAATTTATTACATCTCTCTGGTTTTGAGGGTCGTTTCCCGCAAGCGCGTCTCTTACAGATTGTGCAGCGTCTTTTACTGCAGAATCAGCTTTTGCGATTTCCTCTTTTGCCACAGCTGAAAACCTTTTCGCCTCACTCACGTCCACTCCTCTTTCTTCGAATTTAGTTATCCGTGAGTCTACTCTCACCATAAGTTCACGTAGTCTCTCCACTGCTGCATTCATTCTATTAACAAGCCTTAAAACATAGGCTTCTACACGCCTTTTAGATCTCTCACTGAGCTGCTCTTGTCTTTCTTGACGTCTCTCATCTATCTCAGCTTCCCTTTGAGCTTTCCTGTTTTCAAGCTCAGCTCGCTTACTTTCCAAAGTCTCCGCTCGGTCGTCTTTCTTTTCTGCCAAGTCTCCTCTCCTTTCGTCGAGTTTTGTATTTGCTTGCGTTTTCTTATTCTCGGCATCTCTTCTAAGGTCACTTTCTTTTTCTTCTATATTAGCTCTCAGGTTAGAAGCTCGGTCTGCTGCCTCTTTTCTTATTTCTTCGTTAGCCTTTCTCTCCCCAGAACTTTTAATGAGGTCAGAGCTAAAGGATTTAACTCTGTCTAGTGCTTTTACAGGTTGAGGTTTGTCGCTATTAATATCTACCCTTTGCACGTCTACTTTTCTTACGTCTGTAGTAGTATTGTCAGTATTTTCAGCTTTTTTTAAATGGTCTAATGCAAACGCATTGTTAGCACTAATAAGAAATGCTATCGCTATGACTGCAAGCAGTATCTTGGTAGTGGTTATTGAGTTAGTTGTACTCATAAATAATTTTACTGGTTTTAGCAGTTTTTAAGTTTGTACTAATAATAGTTAGGTTCTAACTGCCATAAGTATACAAAGACCGCGCTTCTTTTGGAAGCGCGGTCTTTGTATACAGGCGTTTTCGTCTTTATTTTTTGAATTTATCTTTATATAGCTTTACTGACCTTTCAACCGCGGCAATTGCGTCACTTTTTCCTTTAAAACCTTGTATTTCTACTTTAGCGTCTTTGCCTGCTAGGTCTTTGTAAGTTTCAAAGAAGTTTTTGTATTCTAGTAGGTTGTGCTCATTCATGTCTTCTAAATCGTGAATGTTGTCAAAACGCTTGTCATCAGCTGGTACGCCAATAATTTTAAAATCGGATTCACCAGTATCAATCATTTCAAGCACAGCAATTGGGCGCGTCTTGACTACTATACCTGGGAAAAGTGGGTGGGTGGTAAGGAGTATCACATCAAGTGCGTCATCATCATCCCATAGTGTTTGCGGTGCAAACCCGTAGTCAAAAGGATACGGTGCAGCTCCGTAGTTTGCCCTATCTAGCGCTATCAGACCTGTTTCTTTATCAATCTCGTACTTGTTGTGTGATCCTCTTGGTATTTCAACGATAGTGTTGAAAATGTTTGGGGCGTCTTTACCAAGTTCTACATCGTGCCATAAATCCATAAGCAATATTTTAAATTATTTATCTTCCTTTTTTCCCTCTTCTTCTTTATCCTCCACTTTTGGGATTTCTTGTTTAGTGTCTTTAGAAGAGATTCCTTTCGTGGAATCGTCCGCCACTGCTTCAGCAGAGGCTTCCTTCTTTGCTCCTACTTCTTCTTTTGGTATTTCATCTACAACCTTCCCATCTTTGGTATTTTTTTCTGTTTCTTCTATATTCTCACCTCTCATTGATTGAATATCAATCTTTAGGCCAGTTAGTTTCGCCGCGAGTCTTACGTTTTGTCCGCCTTTCCCGATAGCGAGGGACTGTTGGTCTTCAGCAACCTCTACAACTGCCCTGTTCTCTCCTTCTTTAATGTCTACACCTACAACTTTGGCAGGAGAAAGGGCGTCTTCTACAAACTGTTTTGGGTCTTCTGACCATTCAATTATATCGATCTTTTCGCCTCCCAGTTCGCTCATTACTGTTGACACTCTTACTCCACGTTGACCGACAAGAGAGCCAACAGGATCAATGTGTTCATCGTGTGATATGACTGCAATCTTTGAACGTGAGCCAGCTTCACGTGCTATCTCTTTTATTTCAACAGAGCCAGAAGCAAGTTCTGGGGTTTCCATTTCGAATAGCTTCTTTAGGAAGTCAGGGTTTGACCTAGAGAGTCTTAGGAATGTTCCGCGGTGACTTTCCTCAACAGAATATAGAAGTGCGCGAATTCTTTCTCCCTGTCTGTACCTTTCTCCAGGAATTTGCTCGTCGTATGGAAGTATTCCAGTTGTCCTTCCTAATTCTATAAAAATATTACCACGCTCTATTCTCTGCACAGTTCCGTTTACAATGTCGCCTTCACGTTGTCCGTATTCATCAAGAATAGCAACTTTTTCAGCTTCGCGTATCTTCTGAATTATCACTTGCTTTGCGGTTTGTGCGGCAATGCGACCAAAGTCGTCTTTTGTCTCAAGCGGGAATGTAACTTCGTTATCAAGCTCTGCATCTTTTTTTATAAGTCTGGCGTCATTAATCATTATGTGATGTTCGGGGTTGAATCTTGCTCTGTCGTCTTCAACAGCGTCGTCCTTAGCGTCTTTACCAAGCACATCTTTCGCCAGCTCTTCTTCAGTTTTTACGAGAGATTCATCAACTACTATTTTGACTTGGAAAAACTCTACAGACCCAGTTGCTATATCAAATTTAGCGCGGATAATTTGTCCGCGTTTCCCGTATTCTCTTTTGTAGGCCGTTGCAAGCGATGTTTCAATTGCATCAATTACTTTTTCTCGTGGTATTCCTCGCTCGTCCTCAAGTTGGTCAAGTACTGAGTTTATTATCTTTAAGTCAAACATATTTGAAATTTTATTTAAAAAAATGGCCCGCTTCATAGCGGACATTCACAAAAAAATATTATCAAAGTGTGGGCATTTTGTCAATAAAGTACGCTATATTTGCTATAATTTAGCCATATGAAAGTATTTCTTTTTTATTAATTTTTATGCATATTGATGAGAAGCAGTTTGAGGATTTTGTAATTAACTCGGGGATAGTTTCCAGAGGAGTAATTGAAAATGCGCAAAACAGTAAAGACGCGGGAACTTCTGTGGGGGATTTTCTAGTTTCAAGCGGGGAAATAACGCAGGATGATTTGAGGCGAGTGTATGCACACGTTTTAGGAATTCCTTATATAAATCTCGAAAAACTAAATATTAGTCGCGACGCACTTTCGCATATTCCAGAGCCAATTTCTCGTAAGCACAACATAATTTCGTATGGAAGTGTTGGTAGTGCCATGGAGGTGGCAGTACTTAACATTGAAGATTTGTCCTCTATTTATTTTATGGTGAGGAAAGAAGGGTTGAGTGTTTTACCACGGCTCACTGATACAAACTCAATGAAGTTTGCTCTAAGGCAATATCAAAGGGCTTTGCGGTTAGAGTTTGGAGATATAATTTCTCGCGAAACAAAGACTCTTTCAGAGCCGACCATGCGAGAAAGTGGTGGTTTATCAATACGTGCACTTAAACTTCACGCAAGAGAGGAGGCGATAGTTAAAGTTGTAGATACTCTCTTTCAACACGCGCTTCTTCAGAAGGCAACGGACATACATATTGAACCAAGAGAGGCTGAAGTTTTGGTGAGGTATAGAATAAACGGCGCACTTTACGATTCTGTTGTTCTGCCACATCGCGCGGCTGCAATGATGAGCGCAAGGATAAAACTTCTCGCGGGGTTAGTACTTTCAGAAGTTTCAGCTCCACAAGAAGGAAGATTTAAAGTTGAAATCCATTCTGAAGAGCTGGCACTTCGTGTGTCAACTATTCCAACTTCTTATGGGGAGAGAATTGTAATAAGAATGTTAAGAGAGAGTGTCGCCGGTTTTACACTTGAAGGGCTTGGCCTTCACGGCGAGGCGCTAGAGAAGCTTTATGATGGATTTAAAGAGCGTTCAGGTGTGGTGGTTACGTCTGGCCCTATAGGAGCAGGAAAAACAACAACGCTATATACGATTATTGATTTGTTAAATAGCCCAGATGTAAACATTGGGACCATAGAAAATCCAATTGAGTACCAAATGGAGAGGATAAACCAGGTTCAGGTGAAGCCTGATTTCGGTATAACGTATGCATCTGGTGTGAGAGCTCTTTTAAGACAGGATTCAGACATAATAATGATAGGTGAGGTTAACGAGGCTGACACAGCGCTTTCGGCCGTTAATACAGCGCTTTCAGGCAAACGCATTTTGTCTTCTACTAATTCTAGCTCTGCCGCCTTAACTATCTCGGAGTTACTTTCCTTTGGGGTTGATGGAAATAGCCTAGCTAGCACACTTGATGTGGTTGTTTCCCAAAGGCTACTTCCTCGTCTTAGTAATTTACGAGAGAAAAAACAGTTGAGTCGAGAAATTCTGAATTCATTTAGTGGAGACGTAGATGAGAATAAAATATTTAAAGCACTAAAAGAAGAGGGTGTCATTAAGTCAGACATGACTTGGAGCAATGTTAGTTTTTATACTGAAAGTAGTGAAACTAATGTGACTTCCGGCTATGTTGGAATCTTTGAAGTGTTAAGGGTATCGCCTGCTATAAAGGAATTAATAAGAAGCGGTGCATCAGCCGAAGAAATTGAAGAGAGAGCCAGAAAAGAGGGTATGTTAACACTCCTTGAAGACGCAATATTTAAGGCTGCTGCGGGTGCTGTTTCAATTGATGACGTGTTTAGGTATTTTGGTGAATAGCATTTTTAACGTGGTAGAATGACCTTAATGAGAAAGCTTGTTGTTGCAAATTGGAAGATGAATCCCGCTAGTGTTAAGGAGGCACTTGATCTTTTTGATAAAGTTAAGAAAAAAGCTTCCACATTAAAGAATGTAGATACAATTCTCGCACCCCCGTTTGCATTTTTGGGTGAACTTACATGTAATTACTCTGGGAGCAAAGTCAGTTTTGCTTCTCAAGACGTTTTTTGGGAAGAGGGTGGCTCATACACTGGTGAGGTAAGCGTTTCACAAATAAAAAGTATAGGCGCCACGTATGGAATTGTGGGCCATTCAGAGAGAAGGGCACTCGGGGAGACAGATGTTGACGTAAATAAGAAAGTTTTGGCACTTATAAAAGAAAAAGTCACACCAATTCTTTGTATAGGAGAAAGCAGTAGAGATGAGCACGGGGAATATTTAAATTTCCTTCAAAAGGAAATCACAGAAGGATTAAAAAGCGTTTCAAAAAACGATATAAAAAGAGTTGTTATTGCGTATGAGCCGATTTGGGCAATCGGTAAATCAGTAAGGGATGCAATGAAACCAGACGAGATGCATGAAATGAAAATTTTTATACAAAAAACTCTTAGTGAGTTGTATGAGAGAAGCGTTGTTTCAAAGGTACCGATTATTTACGGAGGCTCTGTTGAGCCAGATAATGCGAGAGCTCTTCTTGAAGGGGGCGAGGTAGACGGCTTTTTAGTTGGGCACGCTTCGCTTTCTGTCACCGAGTTTAATGAGATTCTTACGATAGTGAACAGAGCATGAAAGGCTTGAATGAAATAGGAGATATTAGAGGTAAAAGAGTCGTCGTGCGCGCAGGTCTTAATGTTCCGGTTAAAGATGGGAAGGTTGTGAACGACTTTCGTATAAGAAAGATGCTTCCAACATTGGAGTATTTATCAAATGCTGGTGCGAGGGTGATCGTAATAGGGCATATTGGGCGCGAAGGCAAAGAGTCCATGCTTCCGGTTTGTACGGAGCTAAACAAATATCTAAAAGTTTTGTTTGGTGTGGACGAAATAGGTAAAATAGGCGACGGAGACGTGGTGTTGTTAGAAAATTTGCGTCAAGAAGTAGGAGAAGTTGAAAATGATGAGGAGTTTGCAAAGAGGTTAGCGTCACTTGCTGACATTTATGTGAATGATGCGTTCTCTGCTAGTCATAGAGAGCATGCTTCAATAGTTGGTGTGCCAAAATTTCTGCCAAGCTATGCTGGACTTCAGTTTGAGCAAGAAATAAGGGAGCTAAATAAGGCAAGAGAGCCACAAAGCCCGTCACTTTTTATTATTGGTGGTGCAAAGTTTCAAACGAAGGTGCCGTTGATGGAGAAGTTTTTAAATGTATACGACACAGTGTTTGTCGGAGGAGCGATTGTAAATGATTTTTTTAAAGCAAAAGGGTTTGAGGTTGGAAAGTCAAAAATATCTGAGACTGCAACAAATCTAAATGTATATCTAGACAAAGTGATGCTTCCAAGTGACGTGACGGTCGTTAACGGCGGACAGCAGAATGAAAAGAAGCCCGAAGATGTTTTGGCGGGTGACAAAATAGTTGATATTGGATCTAAAACACTAGGAGAACTTAAGAAGATAATAAGTGAAGCTAGATTTATTTTATTAAATGGGCCACTTGGCCCATATGAAGATGGTTTTGATTTCTATACCGAAGAAGTGGTTAAGAGTATTACAGAGAGTTTGGCCTATTCAGTAGTGGGAGGAGGAGACACCATTGCGTCAATACAAAAACTAAATATTGAAGATAAGATTTCTTTTGTATCAACAGGAGGTGGCGCAATGCTGCAGTTTCTAAGCGAGGGGACACTTCCAGGAATTGAGGCTCTAAAGTAGGGCGCGTATTTTGTCCGCCGTTTCTCTTTCCTCCTCTTTGTTTTTATAGGGTTTCCCTTTCCATATTTCTAGTCCGTCATTATCGTGCCTCGGAATGATGTGGATATGTGTGTGAAATACCATCTGAAAAGCTGAATGTTCGTTGTTCATATATACATTTACTCCAGTAGCGTCCATCGCCTCCATAATTTTAGGCGCTAACTTCCTTGTTGTTTTCATTAAGTGAATCCAGTCTTCCTCTTCAATGTCTAATATGTTCCTTGAATATTTTTTAGGTACGACGAGAGCGTGCCCAGGGTTGTTTGGCCTAATATCCAGAAATGCAAAAGTATGCTCATCCTCGTAGACTTTTTCTGATGGAACTTCTCCAGCGATAATTTTTAAAAATAGGTCTTTCTCCATTGTGAGCTATTATACATTAACTAATATGGAGCATTACACACTAAGAGACCCAATAGATGAAGATGCAAAAAAAGAGCTAGAGGCGTATTCAGAGTTTCTTCAAGACTTATTGTGGCATCGTGACATTAAAAATAGTATGGATGCGGAGGAGTTTTTAAATCCAAACTATGAGAAGCATACACACGATCCGTTTTTAATGAAAAATATGGAGCGCGCAGTTAAAAGAGTGCTCAGTGCTGTTAAAAAGAATGAACGCATTGCAATTTATAGTGACTATGACTGCGATGGCATACCAGGAGCGACACTCCTTCATGATTTTTTTGCAAAAATTGAGTATGAGAATTTTACAAACTATATCCCACACAGGCACGAGGAAGGTTATGGGTTAAACAATAATGCAATTGAGAAGCTTTATAGCGATGAAGTGAAACTAATAATCACCGTTGATGTTGGCATAACGTGTGTAGAAGAAGTTGACTATGCAAATTCTAAAAAGATTGACGTTATTATCACCGACCATCATTTGCCAGGCCCAAAACTTCCAAACGCTTTTACCATACTCAATCCAAAGCAGGATGGAGAGGAATATCCGTTTAAAGATTTATGTGGTTCGGGCGTTGCGTTTAAGTTAGTTCAGGCGCTAATTGCTAAAGGTGGTTTTAATTTAAAAGAAGGTTGGGAGAAGTGGCTACTTGATGTTGCAGGCATTGCGACAATTGCCGACATGGTGCCATTAGTAGGAGAGAATCGTACTATTGCGCACTATGGTTTGCTGGTTCTAAGGAAGTCTCCTCGCCCTGGGCTAATGAAACTTTTGAGGAAACTGCGCATGAAGCAAAGCGAGCTTTCGGAAGATGATATTGGATTTATGATAGCTCCTCGCATAAACGCGGCTTCAAGAATGGATAGGCCAGATGATGCTTTCAACCTCCTTCGTACACGAGATGAAGTTGAGGCGGGGATGTTGTCGGATCATTTAGATAAAATAAACAACGAAAGAAAGGGCGTGGTGGCCGCGATGGTTAAAGACATAAAAAAGCGGATTGAGAAGATTGGAGATGGGCTAGGCTCCGTTATTGTGATGGGGAACCCAGACTGGAAGCCTGCACTTTTGGGGCTCGTCGCAAATAGCTTGATGGATACTTACAAAAGACCAGCATTCCTTTGGGGAAGGGAGGGTGGTGAGTCAGAGGGAGTTTTGAAAGGATCGTGCCGCTCTGATGGAAGTGTAAATCTAGTTTTGATGATGGAAGAAGCAGGAGAAACATTACTTGGTTTTGGGGGACATAAACACGCTGGAGGTTTTTCTGTGACAAATGAAAATGTTCATCATTTGCAGGAGGTGCTTAACACTGCATATGAGAAAACTCGTTTAGAATGTGGCGCGGAGAGTCTCATTGTTGATAAAAAACTTTGGCTGGATGATGTTAACTGGCAAAACTATAAACACGTAAAGGCTCTAGCTCCCTATGGCGTAGGAAATCCTAAGCCGACCTTTCTTTTTGAAGATGTTGTGCCGTTTTCACTAAAACAATTTGGAAAAGTGAAGAATCATCTTGAGATAACATTTAAAAATGGAGATAAAAATGTAATTGCGATTGGGTTTTTTGCAAATTCGGAAAGTTATACAAAAAAAGTAGAGGAAGGGAAGCAGATTAGTTTAATCGCCTCAATGGAGAAATCCACATTTAGAAATTTTCCAGAATTGCGTCTACGGATAATTGATATCTGCTAATCATAACTAACACGATTACCAAAATAGTTCGGTTAACCGAACTATTTTGGTAACATATATAGTATGACAAACATCTCAAAAAAGTTGTTACCAAAGAGTGTAGAGGATCGCATAGAGAAGAAGTTCGTAAAAAGCATTATTTCGTTAAAGACTTTTCCTAGTGGCGAGAAGTTTCTAAGCGAGTTTCTTTCTCCTACAGAACAGGTAATGCTTTCAAAAAGGTTGATGATTATATTTTTGCTTAGTCAGAATATTTCTCAATATAAAATTAAGAATCTATTAAAGGTGAGTTCTTCGACAGTGAGACAAATCGCAATCAGGTCGGAGCAGGGCCTTTATAAGGATGTATCTAAATTTTGTAAAAGTAGGAGTAATAGAAAGCAGCTGTTGTTTGATTTGGAGATTATAGTTAGAGCTGGAATGCCAGAAATTGGCAAGGGGAGGTGGAAATGGCTCGATGAACTTTACGAAAAGTGATTTTGTGAAGTAAGGGCATGTATAATAAGAGCAATTTAGTTCGGTTAACCGAACTATTTTAGAGTCTGATATACTAATACCAAAATATAAGTGAAATGAAGAGGAAAATAACAATTTATACTGATGGTGGTGCGAGGGGAAACCCAGGGCCAGCCGGTGCTGGTGCTATTATTTATGACGAAAACGAGAATGTGCTTAAAGAGGCATCAAAATATCTTGGGGAGCGTACAAACAATTGGGCAGAATATGAAGCTGTTTATCTTGGGCTCTCTGAAGCCAAAAAATTAGGGCTAAAAGGAAGCAAGATTGAAGTAAAACTAGACAGTGAGCTCATTGCCGAGCAGTTAAAAGGAAACTATCAGATAAAAAAGGAAACTCTTTACGAGCAGTATATAAAAGTGCACAATTTAATGGTGAGTGACTTTCCAAACATCACGTTTACGCATATTCCACGAGCTGAAAATGGCGAGGCAGATCGCCTAGCAAACGAGGCGATGGATAAAGGGAGTTAATGAAGCACATTCCATATATTTTTATAGTTGCTTTTGGTCTTGGGGTGCTTTGGCGCTCCTTTTTTGATTTAGGATTTTACTTTTCGCTTTTTGTTTTGCTACTCGCCGCGATTCTTTTAGGAATCGCGGCTCTAAGTCGCCACAATAAATCAATAATTGTCTCTGTGATTTTGCTTGGTGCTGGGCTTGGAGTGCTTCGTTTTGATGTTGCCGATTTAAATAAGGGAAATGCTTTGCTTGATGCACAAATTGATACGCACATTGAAGCTACTGGTGTAGTAATAGACGAGCCAGACATTCGCGAGAGAAATACAAAGCTCACGGTTCTTCTAGAGGACGTTAATGGGGAAGTTGTTAACGACAAAGTGCTTATTCATGGCGCAACGCATCCACAATTTAAATATGGTGACCGTATTTCTATAAATGGAGAGCTACTAAAACCGTCTGGCTTTGTAGCTGATGATGGCGACTACTTTGCATACGATAAATTTCTTGGAAAAGACGATATTTATTATCAAATGGTATTTCCAGATATGAAATTTTTATCAAGTGGGCACGGAAGTTTCATAAGGCGTAATTTATTTGCTCTTAAGAATACGTTTCTTGAAAGTGTTGAAAAAGTTGTGCCAGATCCGCAGGCCTCTCTTTTAGGTGGCTTAGTAGTTGGCGCTAAACAGTCGCTTGGCGAGGAGCTACAAGATGATTTTCGCGCCACAGGAATAATCCACATTGTTGTTCTCTCAGGATATAACGTGACCATCGTGGCAGACGCTTTGATGAAGACGTTTTCATTTCTACCGCGTGCTTTTGGACTCTCTCTTGGTGCGGGTTCTATAGTTCTCTTTGCACTTATGACTGGCGCGTCGGCTACTATAGTTCGCGCGAGCATTATGGCTATTTTAGTAATACTTGCTAAGCACACTGGACGCACTTACGCGATTACACGCGCTCTTTTCTTAGCTGGTTTCGTAATGATAATTCATAACCCAAAGATTTTAGTTTTTGATTCGTCTTTCCAGCTTTCTTTTATGGCAACACTAGGTTTAATTTACCTTGCACCAAAAATTGAACGCTATTTTAAATTAGTGCCGAGCAAATTTCAGTTCAGAGAGTTTGCTATTGCTACAGTTTCTACACAGATTTTTGTTTTACCGCTCCTACTTTATAAAATGGGCGAGCTTTCTCTCGTTGCGCTCCCTGTAAACCTACTCGTATTAGTT
>JADHUY010000020.1 GCA_016784305.1 Parcubacteria group bacterium | reverse complement strand
AAACTTCCAACATCAAACTCCCAGTTAGTAATAAAATTAAATAGCGACAGAATGCTGGTTGAAGCAACATTGCTTCGCCAAGAGAAGATAAGACTATCAATATCCATAATTAGCGATTTGAGCGATGAAATTTCTAAAGTTGCCGAAGAGGCACGATTTATAAAAGAATTCTTGGATGACTTAATATCAGCTCTTAACTTCTCTATAACCACAGCTTCAATAGACGCAGACGACGTAACTGCCTTTAAGAGCGCGGTTACTATCGCGCGAACAAATATAAACACTACGATTTCAAGCATAACCACTGCCGAATCTGACCTTTCAAACAAACTCTCTGCACTACGTGTTGCAGAGAAGAACAAGGAGAAAGGAATTACCGGAGAAAGAGTGGAGGACATATCAGCATCTGAAGCTACACTAAAACAAGCGCTTGGAACGCTCCGCTCTGCTCAAGCTAGACTTGAAAAAACGTTTGTAAGAACGCCTATAAGTGGAACCTTAAATACCCTTAGCTTAAAGCGTGGTGATTTTGTCTCAGCGCTTGCTCCGGCGGCAACCATTTCAAACAACACAGCTCTACAAGTTGAGACATTTATAACTAGAGATGACAAAGATGAGATTGCTATCGGTTCAATTGCACTAATAAATGGAAAATACAACGGTATCGTTACAAGCATTGCACCTGGACTCGATCCTCTTACAAGGAAAATAAAGGTTAATATCGGTATTGAAAGCACAAATGCAAACCTAATTCATGGTGATTCTGTGAGAATTTCTATAAGCCGTGAATCAAAAATAAATGAAGAGAGTGAAGATAAGCAACAAAGGTTTATTGTTCCTATTTCAACACTTAAGGTTGAGTCAGACCACATACTTGTATTTACTGTGCTTCCAGATAACACCCTCTCTGCTCATAAAGTTGTAGAGGGACCGCTTCTTGGAGATAAGGTTGTAATAGTTGAAGGACTTACTCCTGAAATGGAAATTGTGCTGGATGCTCGCGGACTTCGTGCTGGAGACACGGTGATACTTAAGGAAAACTAATACGTGTCCCGTTAGAGGTATAAAAAGTTGTCCTCGAGATAAAAAAGCTATGGAAAACATCACTAAAAAACAAGTTTGCATTATAGGAGTAATAAATGGAAGCGATTTTGTCGCTTCCAACCTCTAATAGGATGTTTACTATTTGGAGTTTCTTCATTAAAAAGAAGAGCTTCAGTTACCTATTAATGGTGACGTTTTTAATATTTGGATTATCCTCTCTTTTGGGGATTCCAAAAGAATCAAACCCCGAAGTTGAGGTCCCAATTGCTATCGTCTCCACGTTTCTTACTGGAGCTGCCGCAGAGGATATTGAGCGTTTAATCACCAATAAGATTGAAGACGGACTAAAGAATAACCTCGATGAGTTGAAGAACCTTACTTCAACTTCACGAGAAAGTGTCTCAAGCATAGTTGTAGAATTTGATGCAAAAGCAGACATCGATAAATCCATTCAGAGTCTTAAAGACGAGATTGATAAAGTAGCGCCTGAGCTTCCAAGTGAAGCAGAAGACCCGGTAGTTACAAAGATAAGCTTTGTAGATGAGCCAATCCTTACTATAGCTGTATCAGGAGACCTCCCAGCCGCGCAGTTTGTAAGAATTGGGAATGAAGTTGAAAGAGAGATTAAAAATGTGAGAGGAGTCTCTAAGGTTGGTATTGGTGGGATGCGCGACAAAGAAGTACAAATCATAGTTAATCGCGAAGCATTAAGTACGTTTGGTCTAACAATAAATCAAATAATCGCCTCAATTGCTGCAACAAACAGCTCTCTGCCTGTTGGAAATATTGAAATAAATAACATTGAATACAACGTTGAGTTTCGTGGCGACATTAATGATCCTGGCGAAATTGCAGACATTGCCATACTCTCTTCTGGCGGGCAACCAGTTTACATTCGTGATGTGGCGTTTGTATCAGACGGACTTGAGAAAACCACCACCTTCTCTCGCGTGAGTATTGACGGCGCCCCTTCTAAATCCTCTCTTTCTTTTGATGTATTCAAACGCCCCGGTGGAGACATAACGAAAGTAACAAGCGATGTCCGTGAGAGGCTTGAGTCACTACAAGCCCCCGGTGAGCTACTTGATAGCTTAGAAGTTCTAGTCGTATTTGATACTGGAGAGTTTTTAAGAGAAGATTTGCTTAACCTAACACGCTCAGGGCTTCAAACCGTAGCGCTTGTAATGGGAATACTATTTCTCACTATTGGTTGGCGCGAAGCTCTTATTGCAGGAGTCGCCATTCCCTTATCATTTCTAGTTGCTTTCATTGCACTTGAGGCAACAGGAAATACGCTTAACTTTGTAAGCTTATTCTCCCTTATTCTAGTAATTGGAATTCTTGTTGATTCCGCAATTGTGGTGGTTGAAGGGATTCACACCAGAATGAAAAGCTGGATGGATAAAGAAAATGCAGCACTAGCGACTATAAAAGAATTCCATTGGCCAATAACTTCAGGGACAATGACTACAGTTGCAATGTTTGTGCCTCTGTTTCTTGTATCTGGAATTGTAGGAGAGTTTATTTCAAGCATTCCGTTTACTGTGATGTTTGTCCTTTTGGCATCTCTTCTTGTAGCTCTTGGGCTCATTCCACTTATTGCATCAATATTTATGCGCAGACGAACCACAAGTTCTCTTGAAGAAAAGCAAGAAATGCGCACCAAGCTTGTTCAAGAATGGTATAAGAGAAAGCTCCGCAGTATTTTAGGAGATAGAAAAAAAGAGAATCGCTTTATGATTCTTTTAGTGGTTGGATTCATTGTGGCATTCGCTTTGCCGATACTAGGGCTTGTAAAAGTAGAGTTTTTCCCACAAGAAGATATTGACTTTATATTTGCTGAAGTAGAACTTCCTCAAGGAACTACGCTTAACAAAACAGATCTCGAAGCGAGAAAATTAGAGGAAATTCTCTATCAAGAGAAAGATATAGATTCCTTTGTAATGACAGTCGGACAAGCAAGTCCTTTCGGATCCTTTGGCGGTACGGTTGACGAGAAATTCGCAAGTGTATTTATTAATCTAAAGGAGAATCGTAAAAAGGACAGCACTAAGATTGTAGATTCACTTAAAAAAGAAGCAATCAAAATACACTCTTCCGAAGTAAGAGTGTCTCAACCAAGTAGCGGCCCACCTGTGGGAGCTGCGGTATCAATTAAGTTTTTGGGAGATGACTTAGAGGAGCTTGACCTAGTAGTGGCCGATGCAGCCAAACTTCTTGAGAGCATCCCAGGAACAAGTAATATAAACACTAGTGCAAAAAACGATAGCACTGAATTTGTGCTCACTATTGATAAGACAAGAGCTACTGAACTTGGCCTTGATTCAAACTCTATTTCACAAACATTGCGCGCGGCTATTCATGGAACTACAGCCACAACACTTAAAAACCAGGAGGAAGACATAGATGTGGTTGTACGTTTAAACTTAAACCCAGATTACATAGATCCACACAACACAAACCAAACCACCATAGACACTCTTAGACAACTGGAGATACCGACTCCAAATGGCTCTATACTTCTTGGAACATTACTTAGCGCCAATATATCTAAAAACAGCGCGGCAATAACCCACGACGATAGATTGCGTGTAGCAACTGTATCAAGCAGTCTAACTTCAGGCGGAAATGCTCGCGAAGTCGTAAATCAGTTCCTAGATAGAAAAGATGAGCTTGATATACCGACTGGAATAACCATCGATGTTGGAGGGGAAAATGAAGACGTAGAGCAGTCTTTTAAGGACATGTTCCGCGCTCTCATTATTGGTATGGTTTCCATGTTTGCAATATTAGTTCTTCAGTTTAATTCTTTTAGACATGCTGGATATGTTCTAGTCATAGTTCCTTTATCTTTAATTGGAATATTTGCAGGTCTACTCATCACACAAAAAGCAGTCTCCTTCCCTACTATTATGGGATTCATTGCGCTCACCGGTATTGTGGTTAATAACTCAATTATTCTTATTGATACTATAAACAACAAGAGAAGAGAAAATGGCGGTACTTCAACCATAGACGTGGTAGTAGAGAGCGCAGCCACACGCCTTCGCCCAATTCTCCTTACCACAACTACAACCGTAATAGGTGTAATACCGCTTATATTTGCTTCAGAGCTTTGGGCTCCAATTGCCTACTCAATTATGTTTGGGCTAGCTTTCTCTGTGATAATTACGCTTCTGCTTGTGCCAATGATTTACAACCGATGGCCAGGAACATTGCATAATGGCAAAGACACTGAAACCAAAAAAGAGGAGTTGGCTCTAGCCACTCCTCCAACCCGCGACCTAGTCTCTTAAAAACTCGGTCTCATTAGCATTGCCCTAAGAGTCTTTCCACTATAATAAAGTGCAAATAAAAATAGCACTGCCAAAAGTTGCCTTACAATAACAAGTATAGTCTCTTCAACTCCATAACCAACAACTGCGTAATACTCAAAGATTGCAAGTGCAACAGCAGCGATAACAGTATTTACAAGTACAATCCACATATGTTGTGGATTTACGATAGCTGCTCCAAAAGCCAGCAATATAACAAATACCGTAGACACTGAAGTGTTGATTGGAATTAATCCATTATAAAATGGGAGCGAAAGCAAAATAATCACACCAGCAATAAGGAAGAGTATACGAACAACATCTCCGTAATAGTGAGGAATCTTTCTTCCTTTATATTCAACATGCTTACTAGGTTCTATCATGCAATTATTTTGCCACAATTCCCCGCTAAGAGCATTAAAGTAATCAACCTATTAAAATACTTAAATCATCCTCTGGAGAGGATTTTGTAGTTTGTTCATGCCCACATTTATTACACAGGTGAACGATTCGAAATATATCCCCTTTCTTTTCAAGCTTCACTGGTTCCATCAACCCACAGCACGCCTGTGCTCTGTCTCCGGGGTGAATATCCACGTGTTTGCTCCATAGGCATCTTGGGCAATGGTTAGTATAGCCATTCCCCGCAACCTCAAAAGAGCAGTTTTCGCATACAAAATCCTCCACTTTTTTCTTAAAGACGTTGCTCATAAATATATCGCCACAACTACTCAACACTATCGTAGATTGTCTGAAACACAAAAAGAAAAACGAGTCGGAAATTCCGACTCGTTTTTCTTTTGCCTCGGCAACGGGCTTAAAAATGGCGCAAGCTCATTCACAAACACAAGGTAAGCGATAGCTTGCTCATGTGTACTGCCCGATAATTAAGATTACTCTGCTGCCTTTTCGTCGCCAGCGTCCATAGCCTCCTCACCGTCGTGACTCTCCATGTCAGCGTCGTCCACTACAGCATCAGCAACTGCTGCTGTTTCGTCGTCAACAACTACATCTTCAGTAGCGTCGCCTCCGAAGTAGTAGTATGCACCGGCAAGAACAACTAGCACCACAACGATGATTACCATCATCTTTGTGCTCATCATTCCTCGATTGAATATTGAACTACTCATACGATATTCTATTATTAATAATATCTATACTCTACATCAAATAGTGCAAGCATAAAAGCCTCTTTACACACACAAGATTTATTGTCCTATTTCTCTAGGACTCCCTCCAGAATATGGTCCTCTGCAGGAGCTGTATCTCCATCATCTGGCTCAAGAGTGAGCACATAGCGGGAGTGGTCTGTTAAGTCAACCTCTGACTGAAATTCATTCACATAAACATCACCTTTCTTTTGAGCCGGCCCCGTACTCACTACATTAAATCTAATGCCCTGCCTTACCACCCACCCCTCATAAAAGTCTGTGCCGACTGGATCGGGTAGATCCTCAAATGTAGCCACAAGATTGTACTTCTCGTCTACATAGGTTACTTGAGCAATCCCAGAAGAAGCGCCTTTCGTATTTATGTCCCCAAGAACATTTTTCCCATCTGTTACATCAGCTAGCACTCCAGAATAATCAAACTTATTTGCCATCTCACCCACACGTTTATCTCCATCTAAGACATCCTCCGTAGGCGCCTCTTTAGAAGTGTAATAATAAATTCCAACAGAAATACCGACAATAATTGCTAGGACCACAATGGTCATAAATGCTCCTATGCCACGGTTTCTTATTAAATAGTGCTTCATAAAAGTTTTTGAAGTATTAATGGGTCCAGTTTACACCGGCTTAATTAAAACACCCAGCGTTTAGCTGGAGTTTGTGTCACATAACGTTGTTGAATTATAGAAAGAGTGAAGACCCTAGAGCAAGTATCGTGCGGCCTTTTTATGATTCTCATGTTGTCGATCAAGATTCTATCGAGTTGACGCATCAACACGATTATTGTACCAACTAGTTGAATAGATCACCATCAGGAACACGAACTGAGGGATTGTGACTCTAGCGACCATAATCTAACGAAAACCGTCACTAAGGAACATCTCCCCCAATGTAGTCCCTATTACGGCACCAACAAACACGAAGAACAGTGAGAGCTTTGAGTGATTTAACATTTTCGCTCCTGCAGTTTAATATGAAGGCGGAAATAACGATTCACAAAAACCTTAATATAAAAATAATGAATTGTCAAGTCTGTGGACGGTACATTCAACTTCTTAGTGCAACACTTCGCATATTTCGATTAAAAACCTCAAGGGGTGTTTTCCACCCCAAACGCTTCCGAGGACGTGTATTTAACATAAATTCTATCATAAATAATTCTTCTTCTTGTACTTTAGTAAAGTCTGTACCTTTAGGGTAAAAATCTCTCAACAATCCATTAGTATTCTCATTACTACCACGTTCTCCAGAGCAGTATGGGTGGCAAAAGTATGTAGTGATATTGAGAGAATTCTCAACTTCTCTCCATCCAGCATTCTCACTGCCGTTGTCTAGTGTCAGTGTACAAGTGGGCATATGTCGTAATCTAGAAACAATTACTTTGGTAGTAAGATTCACTTCTTTTAGATTTAAGTTTACTAATCAAATACAAACCACTCTTTCTTTCTAGTAGTGTATTGACTCCCACCTTACCTTTGCATGACTCAACAGTATCTGTCTCCCAGTCTCCAATACGTGTACGCCTATCCACTATCTTAGGTCTGTTTTCAATAGAAACACCGTTAAAGTGAGGTGTACAGTGACTCTTCCTCATACCTTTCCTTTGACGTCTTTTGTGTCTTCTACGTAGATACTGCCTTAGATCTTCATGTTGTGGTTTTACGTATCCATAGCCATTTCTATGTATCTGATTGTATATGTATTGATATATTGCTTCGTGGGATATTGTTTCTTTTAAATCAATATGTATTCTTCCTGCTATCTGCTCTGGTGACCACTTCATCTTAAGATGTGTAACTACATAGGAGCGTATTCTGTCATTCTTGAGTCTCTCTTTTCTCCCACGACTCTTCTTTTTCGTATCAGATCTGACTTGAGCTATTCGTGGAGTGTAGGTGTTTTTTACAGGAGATTTGTTTCTGTTAATTTCACGAGATATTGAACTAGTATTTCTTCCTAATTCCTTTGCGATACTTCTGATTGAGATACCTTTCCAAAGCAATTCTTGTATCTTTTCACGCTCTTCTATTGATATATGTTGATATCTCATGACACTTTGATTTTATCAAAGTGTTGCACTTACTTGTTGAGCTTAGACAATGGTTCAATATATAAATCTCTATCTCACATTTTGATTTCCCTGATTAACTCAACGCGTTGAGTTAATCAGTGTATTTGCTATTTTAGCCCTTTCTAAGCTTCTCATCTAAGGGGTTTGAAGAAACAAATGCGATTGTTCCAGGAATTGCTTTATCAAGACAGACACATCCTTTAAGGTGGTCGTATTCGTGTTGGAGAAGTCTTGCTATGAAGTCATCAAAAGTCTCTCCGTGATCTTTTCCGGTTTCATCAGTCCAAGTCATTGTGATCGATTGTGGGCGCTCAATGTCAGCCCACATAAGACTTGAGCTCATACAAAGCTCTCTGTAGAAGTTTGTTTCATCAGAGTGCTTAGTGATTACAGGGTTGATATATGTCTGTACTTCATCATTAACATAGGTAATGAATACATTTTTCTGTAAGCCAATTTGTGGTGCTGCTATACCACGCCCTACTCCTGTAACTTCTCTGTACTTGAGTAGTGTAGAGGTAAGTTTTTCAGCTATTTCTTTTCCTTCCTCTAACATCACATCTTCTGATTGAGAATGTAGGGGTTTCTCGCCAAAAAGTTTAAGTTCGGGTATTTCTGTTCTTATTCTTTGAAAGTTTTCAAAAAGTGTTTCTAGGTTCCAATTCATAAATTAAAGTATATCAAAGGTTCAAATTATTACTCTAGAAAAGGATTTGGATCATCAAAGGTTAGTCGTATGGTTTTTTCTTCTGAAAGTTTATCTGGGTGTATTCCATATACCATTTCATATATTCTGCCTGCACCACAGAATTTTGCGTCTTTCCATGTATACCCAAGTTTTTTAGCAACATCTTGCACCACTTTCTCACTTTCTCCCTCAATTTCTACATATGGTTCAAGGTGAGGCCATGTATCGATATCAATTTCTACACCATCAAAATCCCAGCGTTCGCGAAGCGTTTCTGAATAATTTGTCATACGACCTCCTAGAGCAGTTAAAAATTCAATACCAGCATCCATATCTGAAATATCAAATTCTATTTCTTTTTGTTGGTCTATTGATGCATTGAGCGGAATACTCTTGTACGCCATCGTAATTTTGTCCCCCTCATCACGAACACGTGCCCACTCCCAAAAACCTCTTCCAAGGTTTTGCAAATCAAAGTTTACTCGTTTTTGTGGGTACTCACTGCGCACAAGTTTCGCTCCAACGTCTTTAAGTCTCTTTCGTAGTGAATCTTTGTTTATGTTTATAAATGTGGCTTCAAATTCGATTTTCATAATATAAGTATATCAAAAGCTCCGTTTTCTTGATTAACTCAACGCGTTGAGTTAAATCAAGGTATTTGCTATTTTAGTGTGTAAAACACGTTTTGTCCGATTTTCCCGTGCTGTGTTAGTTTTCCTTCTTTTTCTAATTCATCTAAATACCGCTCGGCGGTAGCGTGAGAGACTTTAACCAATTTTTCCACATTATTATTCGTTACTTTTTTATTATTACGCAAAAACTCCAAAATTTGTTCTTTATTCTCTGCTTTTTTCTTAGACTGTTCCGAAATCAATCCATCTACACTCTTACGACTCGTAAAATACGCACCAAGTGCGATTCCTACTACGGCAACAACAATTAAAATAAGTATGTTCATATTTTTATTTTATCACACACTAAAGCTCCTTTAGTTTCTTATAAATCTCCACCATAGCAAGAGTATCGAGGGCGCAGTACTTCAGAAGATTCTCTCGCGTCTTCGTAACGTCCTTTTGTTCCATATCCCCTTTTATCATTTTCTCCCATTCACTCAGCGCCATCGTCCCATCTTGAATATCTAAACTCTTATACGAAAGCTCTGGCAAAAGCACTGGCAACACTTTCTTAATTGAAGCACTTCCAAGAAAATCTGGGTGCAGATAATCTTTCTTGAATACTTTCATAAGGTCGAACACTCTATTGTTTAAATCTTCCAAAAAACCACTATCTTCTGGATAAAGTTCTGCGAGCTCTGCATTCCTCCCCTTTTCAAAGCTCTCGTACCACACAACAACACTACCAATGGGACTAATGTGTTCTTTTAAAGTATCTATAAGTCCGCGTGTAGCCCCATTTAATTTATCCGCCAGATATTCAAAATGCTC
>JADHUY010000019.1 GCA_016784305.1 Parcubacteria group bacterium | reverse complement strand
CGCTGAAGGTCTTCTTTGAACGCCTCGGTGGATTTATCAGCCAGAGTCTTCATGCCACTTAGTGTAAGTGGCAACTTTTCACGTTTAAGCCCAAGAAGCATTTTATCCTCGCCCACATCTGCATCTGACGTGAGGTGCCCAAAGTCCGTTATATTTATTACCTGCTTTACTTTGTAGTCATTGTATTGAAGTGTGCGTCGTAGTATGTCAGAAAAGATATAAGGGCGCAGGTTGCCGATAGTTGCTCGGTTATAGACAGTAGGTCCACATGAGTATATTTTTGCATTTTGTTGGTAAATTGGAATGAACTCTTCTTTTTCCTTCGTTAGAGTATTGAAGAGATAGATAGGCACTTTTTCAGCCGTATATTTGATTCTTTTGTCAGTTTTTAATAATTTGGTTAGAAAATTCATCTTACAGCCAATTCTTGCGCTTGAAGAACACAAAGAAGGCAAGGGCAAAAGAGACCATGAGTCCTGTAATAATCCAGAAGTCGTTTGTAGCTCCAACGATTGGCAAATAGTCTGTGTTCATTCCAAAGATACTTGATATAAGAGTAAGAGGGAATGTAATAAACGCCATGATGGTCAGGTTTTTCATTACTTCATTTTGTCTAGTGGATAGCAATGAATTATTTGTTATTCTAAGCTCATTTAGCGTGTCGGTGTGTAGCTTTATGCTATTTTGAATTCTAAAATACTCTCCAAATATAGACTTCGCATGGTTACGGTACTGTTCACCAAAGAATTTTCTTGAGACTTCGTCAAATGACGTTAAAACTTCTTTATGAGAGGCGAGCGCTTGGCGCATATTTAATATATCCCTTCCAACACTAGAGAGGGTCATAACCATTTCTTTGGTCTTTCCTTCGTCAAAAATTTCTACCTCAATCAATTCTAAGACGTCATCTATGTATTCAATCTCGTGTTCAAGAGATTTGTACATCTTTCTTATCATATAGAAAAAAAGAAACCCAGCGTGATCTCCCATGTCACCTTTATTTAATACAGAATTTACTTCAAATACTTTTGAAAATTTGTGTAGTGGATCAATGGTGTCATAACGGATTGTAATAATAAACTTTTTTCCAATCAAGAAATCTATTTCCTGTGACGTTGAAGTATGGTGTGAATGTCTAAAGGCTGGGAAGTGAAGTATCAGATAAATAAAGTTTCCATGATCTTCAACGCGAGGCTTCAGTGTTGGGAGTAACAACTCATCACCAACCAAAGGACTAATATCGTATTCGCTCATTAAGTTGCGTACCTCTTCTTGTGTTGGACTCTCTACATCAACCCATGTGATGTCTTTATGTGTATACCTCTGAATCATGCTCTTTATTATATCTTACTTAAATTGGCTCGTATTCTTTACCTGTGTAATAATGACTCAATATGAAGCATATTAAGGTTGGTGAAAATACGCAAAAATTAGCTACCGGTGTCATTGTTGTTGCGCTTGTGGGGATAGCTTTTTTGATTGGCCTTTATGCTGGTGGAAACAATAGCGATTCAAACGCATACTTAGACGCAGAACAACCACAAAGTGTGGATTTAAAACCAGTATGGAAAGTCTGGAATCTGTTATCTGAAAAATACGCTGCTGCCACTACTACAGTGGTAGTAACAGATCAGACTCGCGTGTGGGGAATGATACAAGGTCTTACTGATTCGCTTGGGGACCCATATACGGTGTTCCTTCCGCCGGCTGAATCAGAGTTATTTGAATCTGATATAAGTGGGAATTTTGAAGGTGTAGGAATGGAGATAGGACTGAGGGATAAAATACTTACAGTAATTGCGCCCCTTAAAGGAACACCTGCATATAATTCTGGAATAAAAAGTGGGGATAAGATATTGCGAATAGACGATACAGAGACGTCTGGTTTATCAATTGATAGAGCTGTTAAGCTGATTCGCGGAGAGCGTGGTACCGAAGTCACATTTACAATATTCCGCGATGGGACAAGTGAACCTCTTACTATCGGTGTCATAAGAGACGTTATTGAGATTCCTACAATAAACGTGTCACAGAGTGAGGGAGCTGGGCTAAGAGATGACGGCATTTATGTCATTGCTCTTTATAACTTCTCTGCAATATCCCAAAATTTATTTAGAGAGGCCCTTCGTTCATTTATTAACTCTGGTTCCAATAAACTTATTCTCGACTTAAGAGGAAACCCTGGGGGATTTTTAGGCGCTGCGGTAGACATGGCTAGTTGGTTTTTGCCGACGGGCAAGGTGGTTGTATCGGAAAACTTTGGAGATGAGCGCAAAGCCAACGTTCATCGTTCCCGTGGATATAACATTTTCAACGACAATTTAAAGTTGGCAATATTGGTAAACGGTGGCTCTGCATCCGCTTCAGAGATTCTAGCAGGGGCCCTAAGTGAGCACGGCAAGGCTATTCTTGTTGGGGAGAGAACTTTTGGAAAAGGGTCGGTACAGGAGCTTATAAAAATAACAGACGATACATCGCTTAAAGTAACAGTCGCGCGATGGCTTACCCCTGATGGAAAGTCCATTTCAGACGGAGGGCTTACTCCAGACATAGTTGTCGAGCTTGATGGAGATAAATTTGTAGATGGGATTGACACACAGCTTGAAGCAGCGGCAGAATATTTAAAATCAATATGAAAGTAATACTAATAAAAGACGTATCTGGAGTTGGCGTGAAAGATGACATTAAAGTAGTCTCGGATGGTCATGCCATGAACTTCCTTATTCCAAACGGACTAGCAGAATTTGCAACAGACAAACGTATAAAAGAAGTTGGAGAACTAAAGAGGGAACAGGCTAAAGAAGACAAAGAAAGAGAGGATACTCTAATAAAGAATATGGCGCTACTGAATAAAGTGTCTATAGAGATTAAACAAGAAGCAAATGAGAAGGGGCACTTATTTAAAGGTATTTCACAAGCAGATATTGCAAAAAGACTGAAAAAAGAAACAGGTATAACTATTCCGCATGCTTCTATACAACTAAAAGCCCCCATAAAAGAAACAGGGGAGTTTGCTATTGAAGTTGAGAATAGAGGCGGAAAAGGGGTTTTTAAACTAGTAATAAGTAAAAACTAAACCACCACGTCAACAACTTTTTTCTGCACAATACTTCCGTCAAAACGCGTCTTTCTTTTGCTTCGGAATTGAACCGTGCCCTCCTTTAGTGCAAAGATTGTGTGATCATTTCCAAGACCAACATTCTTCCCAGGTTCAATCTTGGTTCCACGTTGGCGTATTATTATTGACCCTATTTTGGCCTTTGCACCAGCATAAAGCTTAGTACCTAAATACTTTGGATTTGAGTCTCTTAAGTTTTTGGCCGATCCGCCGGCTTTTCTATGCGCCATATTGATTTATACTTAAGGTATGAGTATACGAGAATTGTTAAGCAAAATCAAGCAATCCGAGGATCTTTTAGACTCAAAAATAGCCCTTATTCTTATTGTCATTTTAGTTGGATTTGGCGCTTTTGGAATGGGTCGCATGTCTACAAATGTGGATATAAAGGAGGCAGTTGAGATAGATTATCCAGAAGACGTTGCTTTCGTCACCGCATCACTATCAAGTGGGGAAGTGGTTGCCTCAAAAAACGGAAGTAAATACCATTTTCCGTGGTGCTCGGGCGCACTGCGCATAGCAGAGCAAAATAAGGTAGAATTTAGCTCAATTGATGAAGCCAGACTCGCTGGATACGCTCCGGCGGCAAATTGTAAGGGGTTAAAATAAACATCACATGATAGTAGTAGACGTGGAAGCATCCGGAGTAAATTACGAAAAACATTCAATTATTTCTATTGGTGGACTTGATTTAGCTAACCCAGAAAACCGCTTTTATGGGGAATGTAGAATATGGGACGGTGCAGACTTCATGGAGGAGGCGCTCGAAGTAAATGGAATGACTGAAGCTGAAATAAAAGATCCTAATAAAAAAACAGAAGGGGAGGTGGTACGCGAATTTTTAGAATGGGGAATGAAAGTAAAAGACCATATGCTCGCAGGACAAAACGTTTCCTTTGACAGAGACTTTCTTAAGGCTGCAGCCCTAAGAGAACATCTTAATTGGGAGTTAGCGCACAGGACAATAGATACCCACACCCTTGCATGGATGCATATTGTAAAGCGGGGACTGACTCCGCCAATAGAGAAGCAACGCTCAGCTCTCAACTTAGACGCGGTGTTAAACTATTGTGGTATTCCAAATGAGCCGGAGCCTCACAATGCTCTTACCGGTGCACTCTCCCATGCAGAAGTCATTTCAAGGCTACTTTATGATAAAAAGTTATTACCAGAATTTGACAAGTACGAAATGCCTTGGAAAGAGTAAAATTTTGCTGTTACAATATCATTAATGCGTGAAGTAAATTTTGAAGTAGACTCCAAACATGAAAGCCGGCCAAACACATGCCGGATAGACGAGGAGCTTTTTAGCGAAGGCGAGAGTTCATGGAGGATTTTTCGCATTATGGCCGAACTCATTGATGGGTTTGAAATTTTGCGTAAACATGAATTGTCTGCAACTATCTACGGTTCAGCGAGGTGCAAGCCTGGTGACAAAAGGTACAAAGAGGCTGAGGAACTTGCAGGAAAATTAGCCCGTGCTGGGTTTGCAATAATTACCGGAGGTGGTCCTGGCATAATGGAGGCGGGGAATAAAGGAGCAAAAGAAGCAGGGGGTGAATCAATCGGACTTAACATCGAACTGCCAAACGAACAGGGATTAAACGAATACACCACTAATTCGGAGGGCTTCCATTATTTTTTTACGAGAAGGGTAATGCTGGCTTATGCATCAGAGGTCTATATATATTTTCCAGGAGGGTACGGAACATTGGACGAGCTTTTTGAAATTCTTACACTTGTACAAACAAAGAAAATAAAGCGCATCCCAATAGTTTTATACGGAAAAAGTTACTGGGAACCACTTATTAAGTGGTTAAAGGCCGGTTTATTAGAAAAACACCAAACAATTTCAAAAGAAGATCTAGACCTATTTTATATTGTGGACTCAACAAATGAAGCATACGAGTTGATAATTAAAAATGTTCCTAAATGTAGCGCACTTCAAGCTTAGACACTTTTAAAATTAAACGCGAGCTGTCTCGCGCTTAATTTTAGGTAGTAGGCTAGGGTATACCCCTACTTTTCAATGGCCATCTTCCCAGCACCAAAGCGCACCATGTAAAGAAGACCTCCAGCAATTGCAAAATTCTTCATAAACAGTGCCTGTTGTGCTTGATCTGCAAAGTCAGCGTGAAAGAGTATCGCGGTCGCGATTGCAAATATTGCAAGCAACGTAGCTCCAACCTTTATCTTATAACCAAGAAGCACAGAGAGGCCCCCAAGCACCTCAACTAAGATTGCAAGTATGATTGCAAGTGATGCTGCTGGAATACCAGTAGACTCCGCAAATGCGACAACACCGGCAAAACCAGTAAGTTTTGCAATTCCAGATATTAGGAAAAGTCCACCAATAAATATTCTTGCTAAAAGTGGACCCCATGGAAGTAGTTGGTTCATAAATACTAAGATAATTACTAATGGTAAAATTGTATCATGCACAAGTTAGTTATATTTGATTGGGGACGGACTCTGTGGAATCCCGAAACACAAAAATTGTTTAACAAAGTTCCACAAGTTTTGGAATTTTTAACAAGAAAAGGGTATACGCTTTCTATTGTTGCTCTTGCCACGGATGGGGACACTAAAAGACGCTTGGATGCACTTAAAGCAAGTGCAATAGAAGACTGTTTCGCCAAAACTCTCTTTAGAGAGACTGGAAAGGATAAGATGTATAAAGAGACACTCAAAGAGCTTAAATTTGAGTCTAGCGAAACCATAATTATAGATGATAGAGTTGTACGCGGAATAAAATTTGCAAATAAATACGGATGCAAAAGTATTTGGATACAAAGCTTAAAGTTTAGGGAAGAGTACCCTACAGAAGAAACAGGGAAGCCAACGTACACTATAGATAAGATTGGACAGCTGATAGACATATTGTAGGGGACGATGGCTTATTTAGTCGCTTTATTAATTGTATATATGTCGCACAATATATCTTTTGCGACACTTAGTATAAAGTTATCCACAGTCAAATTCAAAATAGACTCTTTCAACCTGATGACTAGTATTAACTTCTATAATGTTGGGTGTGTAGTGCCCTCGCACACCCAGCAAAGCTTAGGTCCATTTGAAGTACAATATTGCTTCAAATGGACCTCTTTTTAAAATGAGTAACAACCTCTCCCCTACTATTCATGTGTCGTACAATATATGTGAATCTTCAAAAAACAAAAAGCCGCGGTTGCGGCTTTTTGTTTAGAAGTTAGAGACGATTACATCTCACCTCTCATCATTTTTTCTCCACGACCTTTCATCATGAACTTTGAAACTAGTAGCCAAAGACCTGAAAGGCCCACTACTACGTAAACTACCCTTGCGACAGTAGTGTCCATTCCACCTAAGAGTGAGCCAAGTTCTGAACCAGCAAGTCCAAACCATAGCCAGTTTAGGGCACCGACTACAACTAATACCCAAGCAACTTTATTTAACATCATCATATAAAATATTTTCTTATTATTACGACCTACTATGATTCTTCCATATTACTTTTTGAGCACAAGCACACTATTCACACCTATAGATATGATAGCGGGTTAAGATATGCATCACGTGGTGCAATCGGGATTTGCACGTTACCACAGTTAGTTATTTTCTTGACACTTCCTAAACGTACAATTTGCACTCCGTCAGTTGCAAAAACTGCAAAGTGTAGATGCGGGCCAGTAGAGTACCCAGTGTTGCCACTGTACCCGAGCAAATCTCCGCTATCAACAGAAGCTCCTGTGGAAACACTAATGTGAGAGAGATGCGCGTATAAAGTAGAGAGTCCGTTGTTGTGTTTTACTAGTATCCATTTTCCGTATGAGAAGCACCCTCTTTGAAGATCAGTATTTCCTGTGCCACTTACAACCCCACTTAGTGAAGAGCGTATTTTTGTACCAGTTGGTGCGCGAAAGTCAGCTCCGTTGTGCCCACTTCCTCCATAGACTTGAGGGTTTTTTGTAGCAAACTTTGTGTTGCCAAAAAATTGAGTCACACAGAAGATATTTCCTAAAGATGATTGGTATGATGGGCATTTCTGCATATAAGTATTATCAAATGGGAAACGAAGCACCCCGCGATCAGCCGCTGGAATACTTTTCGGGTCTATTGCAACAGCGAGTTGCGATTCTAGATCAAACAGTTCTTGTTCAAACTGCTCTCGAGCAGCCTTCCTTTCATTTAATAATTTCTGATATTCGCTCTCTTCGTTCTTTGTCCGAGAAAGTAGTGAGCTCTTTTCCTCTCTTGCTTCATCTAGAACTTCCTTTTGGCCGCCAAGCTCAAGTTTAAATCCGGTTAGCTCTTTCTTTTTTTTCTCTGAACTTGTCTTTACACCCTCCAAGTCATTTTTAAGTACAGTTAATTTCTTCAGCTCATTGCGCACAACAGTTTGAAATCGCTGTAATGTCTCCAACTCATCCCAAAACTCTGTTAGATTTTCGTGAGTCAAAATTGCCTCTATTAATGTTTGGGATTCAAGTTCGTTTATACGCCTTAATGCAGATGAAACTGCATTGCTATTTTGCTCTATTAACCTTACCTTATCCACTATTTCAATACCGATCTCTCTTATCTGTAGATTTGTTGATGTAATTCTATTTTCTGTAATCTGTATGTCCGTGGAGAGTTTCTTACGTGATAAATCAAGCGTGCCAACTGCACTCTCAAGCGTCTGCCTCTCCTCTCCTATTTCAGCTAAATCTGCTTCATATTTCGCAATCTCTAACTCGAGGTCTTTGATTTTTTGATTTCTTTCAGTGATTTGTCCTTTGAGGTCTTCTACCTCTGCTGCCTGTAATGGCACAGCAAAAGTGAATATCATTAGGAATGATAATAAAAAAGCGTACTTTGGAACTCTCTGCATTCCTCTATTGTAACCTTAAACGACTTATTGTCTCCTCTTTTCCTAGAATATAGGCTACAGAAAATGGATCTGGGGACTTCTTTTTACCGGTTAGTGCATAGCGCATTGGCCAAAGTACCGAGCCAGTCCCCTCTCGCGAAGCATAACCCCATACAGCCTGTTTAATTTCTTCTGCATTAAAGTTATTATCCGGTATAGTGCTAAGTAGTTTTACAACTTTCTCCAAATGATTTGTTGCAATAAGTAACGTATCATCTTTCCACGTTAATTCTTCCTTGACTAGTACTGGAGCTTCTCTGAGGTAATCAAACTCACCATTTGAAACAGCTTCTTCTAGCTCCTTGGACGTGCTTACTCTATCAATCACAACAGGTATCATTCTGTCTTTTATTGTGTCATCAAATGGTAAGAGTGCCCCCGCAAAATACTCTTTTTTGTCGCTATCAGACATTTGGAGAATATGTTCTCTATTGAACCATCGTAGTTTCTCTTCATCAAAAATAGCCCCGCCTTTCTGCACATTTTCCAGCTTAAATTCTTTTATCAACTCATCTATAGTGAATAGCTCCCTATCATCACCAGGATTCCAACCGAGTAGAGCTAAATAGTTTAGAAATGCGCTTGCAATATAGCCGTTTTCTTTGAATTTGCTCACGGAAGTACTTCCAGTACGTTTTGACAATTTTGAGCGGTCTGGGCCTAAAATAAGCGGAATATGGGCATATTCTGGACGTTTATAGCCCAAAGCTTCTTGAATGAGTATTTGGCGAGGAGTATTGGATATGTGGTCCTCCCCTCTTATGACGTGTGTGATTCCCATATCATTATCATCAACTACCACTGCTAAATGATAGAGCGGTGAGCTCTTTGAGCGTGCAATTATAAAGTCACCTAATTCTGTTACGTCAAAGGTAATTTCTCCTCTAATCAGGTCGGTAAAAGTGATCTCTCCACCACTATTTCGTAATCTGATGATTTTATTTCCATTTTCTTCAACCTCATACGCCTTGTCGTCTTTAAGCAACCTTTCTATACATTCTTTGTGTCTTTCCAATAAGTTAGACTGGCGTACAATTTTGTCAGCAGAAAGTCCAAGCCATAATAGTCCCTCTAAAATATTCTCTTCGTATTTTTGCTCACTCCTTTCCTTATCTGTATCCTCAATACGAATTATAAATTTACCTCCATTCCTCTTTGCGAATAGATAGTTAAAAAGCGCTGCACGTGCGGTTCCTACGTGCAGGTTCCCGGTTGGACTTGGTGATATCCTTGTAACAACAGTACTATCTTTTGAGCCAAAAATTAGATTCAGTATATTCATCCTATTAGAAGTTGAAGGCCATAAAATAGCCTCCGTTCATTAGCCCAGTAATGTCAGCTTTTTTAATATTTCTCTTCATATATACATTATTCTACTTATAACTCTATGCAATCTCTAGAGGGATTCATATTAGTGAGAGAGTGCCGTGTCTATTATTGCTTCGGCAAGCACACGGGCAGCGTCAGGTTTTGCAAAGACACTTGCTGCCTTTGACATTTTCTCCATCTCTGCAGGTCTAGCAAGCAGTCGGTCAATTTCTGAAACTAGTAAATGCGCAGTTAAATTCTTCTGATTTATGACCACTGCTGCTCCAGCGCGTGCAAACGAGAAGGCATTTCTATGTTGGTCGTGTGATATATCTTCTGGTATTGGAACTATTATGCTCGGCAGCCCCCAAGCGGCTATTTCAAAAAGAGCACCAGAGCCTGCACGAGAAACTACCAGCGTTGAAATTCCTGCCGACATTCGCATGGCAAGTAGATCAAGTGTTCCAAATGGGTGATAGCGACTGGCTTCTTTATTCCCTTCAAGGATAACTTTTGCAATTCCCTCAACTTCTTTTATGTTAGCCTCTCCCACTTGATGAATAATTTGATATTTTTTAAGTAACTCTGGCAGGGCATCTAATATAGCGTTGTTAATTGACTCTGCACCTTGGGAGCCTCCAAGAATTAAAATGACCGGAGATGAATTTTCAAGATTGAGGTACTCTCTGGCACCTTCAGCTTGTGGGCTAAACAACTCTTTTCGGATTGGGTTTCCAGTGTAAGCAACTTTAGCTTCCGGGAATTGCTCTGCCACTTCTGGGTACGATACTGCAACCTTTTTTGCAAACGTACTCGCCCACTTATTAACGCGACCA
>JADHUY010000001.1 GCA_016784305.1 Parcubacteria group bacterium | reverse complement strand
CTTGTACTCCATCCCCGGTACTTTACGAGACGCACTGCGTCTCTGCGCACCTTTCCCATTTTTGGGTTTGTTGTGTATGCCATATACGTAAAGCTTACTAAATTATCCGGTGGTGATTCCAAGGTAGTGAGATATTACGATGGACTTGACTTTTGGCTAGAAATGTGTATTATGTGAGGTGAATAAGGTTCATTAATAAATGCCACAACCGCAGGCAACGCAGAAGGAGACTTGATATGTTTCGAATTTTAGGTTTACTCGTCGCTGCCTTTGTGGCGGTTGCGGGGATTTCGACGGTGTCGGTTGCTGTGGGAGTATTTGGTAGTGACCGAGAAGTAATTCCAAAATACGTCGGTTTCTTTTTTGACCTGGATGTTGGACAGGGGGGAAGTAAGGAGTGCGACACATCTTCTTTGAGCCTTCGGTCCACCGGCAGATACAATTCAGAAATTGGGAAAAATCCTGACGCAGTCGTTCTTTGTGTGCTTGCCGACGAAAAGAAGGAGTTCGAGACTGCTTTTATAGTCTGGCGCGTTGATAACAGTCAGCGTGGACGTAAGTCAGCGGACTTGGCGATTGTGAAAGGGTGGACCAAAGAGACGTTTGATAACACCGCTGTTGTGAAATCGAACGGTTTGGTTGTTGAGGTCAGGAATTACAGCTCGGTTACCATCGGGCTACATTCAAAGCGGGCCTCGACGGCAACTTTCTACATGCCTGGTACGCCCTACGAGTTCATGGTGGCTGTATATACCGGCATTGATTATACCGTCGTGGACGGTCTTTCAAGACCACCCGAGACTAAGCCTGTGCTTATGAGGATTATTCAAAACATCTTCACGGCGAGAGCTCTGTCAAAGGGTATTGCTAAGGCAATTCAGCCTTTACAACAGCCAGTGGTAGCAGAGTTACCGCCACGGCAGTAACCGCTTGGTCGGCGGTTAAACAAACAAATCGAAAAGGAGTGAAAGGCCCGCAGTATTTATACCGCGGGCCTTCTCTATTGTATTTCCCACAACACTTTCAATCTTGTATACTTACATACATATTATGGAAGACTTTCAAAAGCAAAACTCACAACCCACTAACATACAAAGCACTAACGTTGAGCCCAGTCCAGAGGTAGCAGAAAGTGTTTCTTTAAATAACATAAAGACAAAAGAGATAACCATAGCGTCAGCCGTGCTGATAGTGGCAGCCCTAATTGGAGTATTGTATCTAACAGGCGTCTTAGGTGATGGGTATTTTGGATTCTCCAGTGTTGACAGAGATAGGCTAGCGAAAAATGAACAAAAAGGAATTGATTTTGTTACCACAGACTCATTTTCCCCAACAGGTACCATATACCTAACGCTAGTCCCTACTGACGGAAGCGTACTGTCAAAAGTGTATACATACGATATTGATTCTTCGTCTTCGCTTAATGAGATAGAGCTTGATGGTGGTGAGATAGTTACGTCGAAACTATCCAAAGACGGTAAAAAGATAGTTTTTGCAAAAAATATTGAAGAGAATTCTCCTATGCAGGTATTTTCTGGGAATACTGATGGAAAGCTTTTTAATAGAGTATCAAACAATCAAACACAATTTAAAAGAGAACCCGTCTGGTCTAATGACGAAAAAAGTATTGCATACGTAGCATACGACGCTAGCTTTGGAGATTCGCACTTGCCAGAAAGTTGGCGTGTGTATGTAACAGACATGTCTGGCGATGAGATTCTAGTAACAGAAGGATACAATCCAATCTTTGCTCCAAATGATAGGAATTTACTTGTACTTAAAAACGACGGGCTATACATTTACGATCTCCTAGAAAGAAAAAGTCCAGTTAAGGTTTGGAGTGTTGAGGGAGATGCAGAAGAAAACTCTAATGTAAAGTATGTCGCAAGCTCACACATGAAGTTAAGTCTTTCTAATGACAAAAAGACACTGGCTTGGTCAAACCACCACGAAGGAGAGAAAGGGGTAATAGCATTTTTTGACATTCTATCTTGGGAGCCATTTAGTATGAAAGCTAAAAAGAAACTTAACTTAAGAGTGACGTACAGTGTCTTTTCGCCAGATGATAGGTACGTAGCATTTCAAGCATCAGACTTAGTGGCAAACGGCATTGCAGTAGCGGACCCACGCATTATGGTATACGGGTTTGAGGATTCACACCTAGAGAATGTACTTGAGCTTGACGGCTTTAACCTAGACTACCAGTGGCTTACTGATTGGAGATAACAAAATGTTTTTATTTAGCACTAAAAAAAGTTTTTATGGTAAGAGAGAGTCCACAATATTTTTTGTTTTAATTTCTGTTGTCATCTTACTTTTGCTTTTGTCTTTCAACTTTGTATTTGCAAACGGTGGTGCTGGTGGTGGAAGTGATGGAGGCAGTGGAGCGGGTGATGGTGATGCTGCTGCCGAAGCGTCATCAGGATCTGGCAGCAGTTCCACTGCACCGGGGACTGGCGCTGCTGCTGAAAATGCTGGAGAAATTGGTGGAGGAGATGTGATTTTTTCTTTTAGCGCGTTCATTGGCGGAATACCAGAAGAATTTTGCGGACCAAATTATGGACGGACCTGTTTTTCAAGAGCAAATTCATGTAACGAAAAAAACAGAGGTACAATGCAATGCAATGAAACCTGCTCTGCTAGAGTGCCGGCAGAAAGAGCGGGCTCCTGTACCGGCGCACTACCAGAGAATAGCACCCGCAGAGCGCCCTCACAGAAAGCACTAACACAACCATTGCGTCCAGCACCCACCCCACCGTCTCCGTCTCTTTCAAGTAGCAACGCCTCTATAATCGGAGGCAACTCCGCAACCCTCACATTCTCTTGTGTAGACTCAACATCAAGTTCAGGAGTCAACTTCTCCACTGGAGGAGCACCATCTGGCACTGTAGTAGTCTCTCCACTAGTAACAACACAATTCATTGTAATATGTTCAAACGGTGGACAAAACTTTGTTAACGTAAACGTATTCTGGCCAGTACTAGACATATCAGCCAACCCCACTAGAGTAAAGTCAGGAAACGTATCTTTAATCACATGGTCTACACTAGGAGATGACGACATTCTTTCTTGCACAGTATCTGGCCCCAACTTCTTTGCAAGTGGTAAAAGTGGCTCAAAGACAACAGCACCCATCACAGAAGAAAGCACCTACACTCTAACGTGCCCTACTACAGAGAACACCATGTCAGAGAGTGCAACTGTGACCCTAGTGCCGGCATTTGAGGAGTTTTAGATTTCCACCTCCTAACCACACCACCAACCACTTCGATTAATCGAAGTGGTTGGTGGTGGCTTTTTAATTAACTCTTGAATTAACTCTAGAGTAAGCATTGGTTAATTTGTTCGGTATGAAGTGTAAACCACAAAATCATACGATATATCGTATGATTTTGTGGTTTTAAGTAATGTTGGACATCCGATGTCCAACAGATGTCTAATACAACATTGTTTTTGGACTTGGTAAAGATATAGGAATAACTATACGACCGTGAGTCTATTCCTATCTATGAGTAGTTGGGAGTGGCTACTTTATTAAAGAAGTTGAAAGAAGCTGAGTGAGGTGAAATGATGGACGTCGGACGTCCATCATTTCACCCAATACACTTGTTGTACACGATCGTGTACAACAAGTGTGCGGTGTGTAGTGGGGGTGGTTTTGGGATTTATAATTTTATACAATTACTAGATGGCTCACACAAGCCAAAATTTGCGACCCAGCCAGATGGGTCGCAAATTTTGGCTCTAATAAAAGGCTTGAAAGCGACGCTCTTTAAGATATACTCTCACTTATGGAGAGGTATTATATACACCCGCTTACAAGCATAATAAGAGAGGTAAATACCATCTTTGGAGAGATGGGTTTTGCCTTTGCCGAAGGGCCTGAAATAGAAACTGAACACTACAACTTTGACTCGCTTAACGTGCCAAAGGACCATCCAGCGCGTGACATGCAGGACACTTTTTTCGTTGATAGCAAAAATGAGAAAGTACTTCGTACACACACGAGCCCAGTGCAGATTCACTATATGGAGAAGCATAAAGACAGTCTTCCTATACGCGTCATTGTGCCAGGCAAGGCATACAGAAACGAAGCTACAGATATGACACACGAAGCTCAGTTTCATCAGGTTGAAGGCCTTATGGTTGGAGAAGATATAACCCTTGCTCACATGAAAGGGGTTTTGAAGCAGTTTTTCGAGAAGTTTTTTAAAGGAAGCGTTGAGATACGTCTTCGTCCTGGATATTTTCCATTTGTTGAGCCGGGTGTTGAAGTAGACATGCGTCTAGTGGGGGAAAATATTCCAGATAGGCTCGTGGGTAAATGGATAGAAATATTAGGAGCCGGCATGGTGCATCCAAATGTTCTTACAAATGCTGGAATTGATCCTAGTAAATATCAAGGGTGGGCTTTTGGCATGGGTCTTGAGCGGTTAGGAATGCTTAAATATGGGATTGACGATGTAAGATTATTTAGCAATGCAGATTTAAGGCTTAGTAAGCAGTTTTTTGTATGTTGATAAGTCATAAGTGGCTACAGACGTTTTTTGATGAGAGGATACCGAGCGCAGAGGTTATATCGGAGAAATTAATATTTCATGCCTTTGAAGTTGAAGAAGTAGAGAGCGCAGGAGATGACTTTGTGCTTGATATAGATGTGCTTCCAAACCGTGGGCATGACGCACTTTGCCATCGCGGAATTGCAAAAGATATATCTGCAATTTTTAACATTCCATTAAAAGGCGACCCTCTTTCTGGAGAAGCGCTACTATCGCCTGAATTTAATTCTTTAGAGGTTTCAATAGAAAACTCTGATAAGTGCCATAGGTTCACAGGAGCTGTCATAAAGGGAGTGGAAGTTAAGGAGTCCCCAGCTTGGCTGAAAGAAAGTTTAGAAGCAATCGGGCAGAAGTCTATAAATAATATAGTTGATGCTACAAACTATATAATGTTTTCTATTGGGCAACCTCTCCACGCATTTGATATGGACAAACTACATAAAGAAAATGATGGAGTTGCTATCCATGTACGAAATGCGATTGGTGGTGAGGTTATAAAAACACTTGACGGGGGAGAGCATAAATTAAGTTCAAATGTTCAAGTCATATCTGATAAAAACTCAGGCCTGGCTATAGCTATAGCAGGAATAAAGGGAGGCCACTCAACAGAAGTAGATAAAAATACTAAAAATGTAATCATTGAAGCGGCGAGTTTTGACTCAGTTACAACGAGGCTTGCTAGCAGAGAGCTTAAGCTTAATACAGACGCATCAAAGCGCTTTGAGAATATACTATCAAGTAGGCTTCCAGCTTATGCACAGAAGGTTATTACAAAGCTTATTCTGGATATTGCAGGTGGCACGCTTGATGGCTACGTTGATGAATATCCAAAAAAAGAAGAAAGTGTCGTAGTTTCTTTTACAAGTAATGACGTAAATAGTCTTTTGGGTTCATCTATCGACGACAGTGAGACGGAGGACATTTTAAGAAGACTTGCTTTTTCATATGAGAAAAAAGGAGATGAGTATGTTGTTAGTCCGCCCTTTGAGAGGCTAGACATACGCATTAAGGAAGATTTGATAGAGGAAGTCGGGCGTATATACGGGTATGAAAACATTCTAGAAATTGCTCCAGATAAAGCTGGTGCAGTAGAGGTGAATAAGAGCTATTACTACGCAGAGGTGATACGCGACATACTTTCTAAGGAAGGTTTTGTAGAAGTTTACAGCAGGTCGCTTCGAAGTTCCGGGGAAGTTGCCCTTGAAAACGCTCTAGCTAGTGACAAAGATCATCTACGGGTAAACCTCGCAGAAGGTGTGGAAGAAGCGCTTATCTCAAACGAGAAAAACCTACCACTTTTGGGAATGGGTGTTATGAAAATATTTGAGATAGGGAATATATTCACCAAAGAAGATGAACATACATCGGTTTGTTTGGGAGTGAATGTAGGTAAAGAGATTAAGGATACAATAAGTAAGATCGGTGGGGTTTTGGGAGTGAATATTAAAGGAGAGAGCACAGACAAGACATTTGAATTTAATTTAACGGAGTTACTAAAAGAGCTTCCAGAGGTATCTTCATATGAAAAGTTGCCGGTAGTTAGTGAAGCTAGCTATAAAACTTTTTCACTGTATCCATTCGTGCTTCGCGATATTGCGGTTTGGGTACCAAGGGAAATAAAAGAAAGTGATCTACTAAGCCTAATTAAAGACACTGCTGGCGGACTGCTCGTACAAAGTATGATTTTTGATAGGTTTGAGAAAGATGAGCGTGTATCGTATGCCTTCCGTCTAGTTTTCCAGTCACAAGAAAGGACACTCACTGATGAAGAGATAAATAAGGTTATGGATGTGGTTGCATCAACTCTTTCAAGTAAAGAGGGCTATGAAGTTAGGTAGTCTTTAGGGGGCTAAAATAAGCCCTCTTAGGTGCACTATAATGTGCAAAAAACCTTTATTAGTGACGTAGAGCAAGAGAAACGAAAAAGCCGTTAAGGCTTTCGCATTTCCGAGCCGAGGAGCTAATATGGGTCTAATATAGCGTGGTTCTGCCACTAGCCTGTGTGAGATTGTGAGTTATTGTATTATTCTTGAACTTTGCTCTAAGACCTATATTTATAGGGAAATTTCTGCTAAAATAGGGGAGCCTGAGAGGGCTATATTTTCGTATTATGACAGCTAAAAAAGAAGTAAAAAAAAGCATAAAAGAAGCACCTAAGAGTGCGACTGGCTCATATAGTGCCGAGGATATTACGGTATTAGAGGGGCTTGAAGCCGTAAGGCGTCGCCCTGGAATGTATATTGGTACCACCGGTCCTGATGGACTTCATCACCTTGTATGGGAAGTTTTTGACAACTCACGTGATGAGGCAATGGGTGGCTTTGCTGATGATGTTGAAGTGGCACTTCTACCCGGCAACCGCGTGCGTGTAGTTGACAATGGGCGGGGTATTCCAGTTGATACACACAAGAAGACAAAAGTCTCTGCGCTTGAAACCATTATGACCACACTTCACGCAGGCGGAAAGTTTGGTGGAGAAGGATATAAAGTTTCAGGTGGACTACACGGTGTTGGTATTTCAGTTGTAAACGCTCTTTCAGTAAACACACGCGCTGAGATTCACCGAGATGGCGGGAAGTATGTTCAGGAATATAAAAATGGTGGAAAGTCTACCGGTAAAGTAAAGAAAGTAGGGGCGTCCGATATCACAGGGACCATCATCACATTTGAACCGGATGATTCAATATTTACTGAAGTTGTTTTTGACTGGGGCAAAATAGTTTCCCACTTGCGCCTGCAGGCGTACTTGGTTAAGAAGTTGAAGATTTCTATATTTGATTTTCGCGAGCATGAGGAGAAGTTTGATGATACAAGCGTAATCTACATGAGGGAGCTTAATAGAGAAGTTCCATCAATGACCTTTTATTTCGAAGGCGGGCTTGAGTCATTGGTTACTTTTCAAAACAGATATCAAAAGCCAATTCACAAAAATGTTTTTTATGTTGAAAAAGAAGTAGATGGAGTAAACGTTGAGGTGGCGCTTCAGTATGTGGACGACATTTCTTCTAGACTCTCCGCATTTGCTAACAACACTTATAACGCAGAGGGCGGAACTCACGTGACAGGTTTTAAGACGGCTCTTACTCGCACACTCAATGCTTACATGAAGAAAAGTGGAGCTGGTAAGAGTGGCAACGGTAAAAGCGCGGCAAAGGAAATTGAAGCATTCACAGGCGATGATGTGCTTGAGGGGCTGACTGTTGTTGTTTCTGTAAAGCTCCAAGAGATTCAGTTTGAGGGTCAAACCAAGGGTAAATTAGGTTCTATGGAGGCACGCGGTGCTACGGAGGCCGTTTTTGGAGACGCATTTGCAAGTTTTCTTGAGGAGCATCCTGATGACGCTAGATTAATAATTGGCAAAGCAACACTTGCTCTTAAGGCTCGCAAAGCTGCAAAAGCTGCAAAAGATAGTGTCCTTAGAAAAGGAGCGCTTGAAGGGCTAACACTTCCAGGCAAGCTTGCGGATTGCCAAGTGCGTAATGCTGCCGAAGCAGAGCTATTTATTGTGGAAGGGGATTCAGCTGGAGGCTCATCAAAGCAGGGGCGCGACAGGCGAACACAAGCGATACTGCCACTTCGCGGAAAGATTTTAAATGTTGAGAGGGCGCGCTTGGATAAAATGCTTACATCTACTGAAATAAGGGCGCTTATTGTAGCTCTTGGAACTGCTATCGGAGATACGTTTGATATAGAAAAACTTCGCTATCATAAAGTCATTATCGCAACAGATGCCGACGTGGATGGAGCGCACATACGCACACTTCTTTTGACTTTATTTTATCGCTACTTTAAACCCATCATTGAAGGTGGGTATCTATACATCGCACAACCACCTCTTTATAAAATTAAAAAAGGCAAAGAGGTTAGTTATGCGTACTCGGAAGAGGAAAAAGACAAGCTTGTCGGAGGGGAGGTGTCTTTAATAGAAGAAGTAGATGAGTCAGGCGAGGACGAGGAAGAGTCTGAAGAAGAGGATGGGGCAGAAGACGACGCAAAGAAAAAAGTAAGAGCAAATAAAGTCACTATTCAAAGATATAAAGGTCTTGGTGAAATGAATCCAGAAGAGCTTAAGGAAACTACTATGGATCCAGAGAAGAGAGTACTAAAACAAGTAAATATTGAGGATGCGCGAGAGGCGGATAAGATTTTTGATATTTTGATGGGTACAGATGTGGCAGCAAGAAAGAGCTTCATCCAATCAAACGCAAAGAACGCTAATATAGATATCTAGTCTTGTATTTGACCTTCGGGTTACCTGGCAAGCTTTATTGTATGCTTAACAATATTATTTTCTTTTGTTTTTTCCTTAACGCTTTGCGTTGGGTCAACATTTATTATAATTTCTCCTTCTTCATTGTCTGCAATTTGGTCAAAGCCCATAGTAAATTCTATTTTATCTCCAGAGGCTAGTTCTCGCTGTGTTGTAGAGTGAAAAATATGACTAGGATATGTTGGCAGTACAACATTAAATGTCCAGGCACCAGTTGGTTTTCCACCAATGTTTTCTATCTCAAAACGTATAGCAGCTCTGTCGGATGTCTTTATTGTAGTGGTGGCCGTGTAAGAATTAGTACTTCTATCTACAATGCCCGTTGAAAGTACCCGAGCTGTAAGGTCCGCCTCTCCAACTAATGGCACGTTTGATACTTCACCAGTGAGTGGGAATGCCCTATCTTCTCTTCTGCCCTCTGTCACAGCTCTCGTGGGAGTGTATGTGTCGCTAACTTCAATTAATGTGTCAGATGATAGGTCAGAGTCCAATGTATTAATCTTGACCTCTTTGCTTGGTATGAAAATTGAAGTGATGCTGGTGGTCACTGCCGCAAGCGATGAAAGTGCATTTGGAAGCAGTTTGACCACTTTTACACCAGCAAACGCACCAACGCCAAGAATTGCTATAAATCCAAGCACTGCTAGTGCTTTGGTCGCTGTGTCAGTAATATTTTTATCTTCTTTTTTCATATAGTAGTTATATACGTTTGATTTAATAACATTTCACAGCTTCGGCGTCAATCAAAAGCCACTTGTTGATTAAATGGGAAAAGTCTGTAGTATTTGCGTGTTATTAGGTTTTGGCCATATTAAGGCATTTTAGGTCTTGACTTTTGCGATTATGAACGTATGGTAGATATCAGTATTTTTTCTAAAAGAATTTTTGATAATCTTGTTAGAAGCAAGTGGCGTTTCGCCTTTTCCTTTATCGTTATATTCTTCATAACTTTCTCACTTCTAACGATTTTAGGGTTCACACCAGAAGTAGTTGAAAAAGACGGTTCTTTGAAAGAGAGTAAAGACAAAGTGTCAGAAGTGGGTGCTGACCCAATTCGTATTGTAATACCGTCTGTTGGTATTGACGCAAATATAGTAAACCCAGAAAGTAGAGACTTGACCCTGCTTGATAGAGCACTTAAGGACGGAGTAGTACATTACCCAGGTTCAGGCACACTTGAAGAGGAAGCAAACGTTTTTCTGTTTGGTCACTCAAGCTTTCTTCCAATAGTCCGTAATGAAAGCTATAAGGTTTTTAACAATTTAGAGAGACTTAGGATTGGAGACATTATAAAAGTTGAATCAAACGAGAAAGAGTATGTATATAAGGTAGAGGTAGTTCGTTTAACGGATGCGGGCGAGGCATTTGTTGACTTGCGAAAGGGGAATAAGAAATTGACACTTTCTACCTGCAATTCTTTTGGGTCTGTGGATGAGCGCTTTGTGGTTGAAGCAAATTTTGTTGAGAGCCATTTACTTTAAAATTATTTTAAAGTAAATGGCTCCTTGCAATCCCGCAGGAGTACAATATAAGTTCTTTACAAAAAGGGGGGTTCTTTATGAACCACTTTAGTTCATTGTGTGGGGTTGTTTTGACGGCAGCCTCTCTTCTCATATTAACTGGGTGCCTATCTGGGCCACCTGGCCCTACTAGCAAATCACCGCTGATTATACAGCAGTTTGGTTCTGGTCAATCGTTGGCAGTCGGAACACCCAAGGTTCCTGTAATTGATTTGGCCAACGTTGGCAGACAAATTTTGACTGTCATTGACCGCAGTGGCTGGAACCCTGAAAGCCCAAACAGTTGTACGTCGCCTCATTTCGTTCCAATACGAAGTGAGATGGAAAAGGGCCCGAAGGGTGCCGATTTCAAACATCGCCAGCTAGAGGCACGGTGCCTAAACCCAGGGACAGATCTGTTCGATCTAAGAAATGTTGGCAATGGATTTTATGAGGCAAGCATCGCGGTCATGGGAACCGGCCCGTTCGCTTACGATCTAACCCAAAAGCTCGCCTTCCCGACGGTTGCAAAGACCACGGATGGTGCTTGGGTGATCCGAGTATTTGTCTTCTACACGAAGGACAATTACACATTCCGTGACGGTCCTCCGACCGTATCATTGAGTCCATGGAAAACACTCAAGGAAAGAAATAATTGGGAAAAGAAAAGGCGTCAAAAAGAATTCGACACTCCTCCGAAACCAGTTATTTCTAACCTATACAGCGGGGGTCGGCATGGTGTACCGCGACAAGCGTTGCCGACCAACCTGCATGCAACTGGACAAGAAGGGAGTGGACTCCTACCATCTTGCACCGAGGGGTTGCTGACCATTCATGGTTGGGATTTCGGCACCTTGCCGAATCCTATGCAACAGCTTGTGATTAGGGCCGAGAGTGATGGACGCCGGCACTTTGTATCGACGGGCTCATTCTCCACAACTTATGGGAAAGAGCTTCGCCAAATGGCGGACGCCGGGAGTATTAGCAAAACTTCAAAGCAATCGGCAGTTCGTGTGAGTATAATCAATCCAGACGGGACTGAAGGCGAATCTCAGACATTCCGTTTCTCAGATGGGATGATTTGGGTGAAGTTTTCACCAACCGAGCTTCCAAAAGGTTCGATGGTGCGAATGATGGTTTCTAATGAGTTCATGTCGCCTTCTGTTAATCCGGAGTCAAGGCGTCGTGAGCTACGGCTCGTCAGTTGGCAAGGCCGGTGTTCACGAAACGTGCACATGGTCTTGGCATGACTAGGGATCGGGTGGGGCAGGTTTGCCTCATCCGATGACCCTATTTTTATAGAAATAATAAGTTATGAAGAATACAGAAAAAACTTTTCTTTCTTATACGATCTATGTAAGGGTTTTAATGACCTTATTTTTATGTTTGTTGATGTTTTCATTTCCATTTGTAGTCACCGACTATTTTACGGGTCCTTCTACTTCACATGCTTTTAGTGGAGGAGGAGGTGATGGCGGTGGTGGTGGAGGAGATGGGGGCGGAGATGGCGGGGCTGACACTAGTGGAGGAGGTTCTGATGGAGGATCTGATACCAGCGGTGGTGGCGGTGATAATGGAGCGGATACAAGTGGCGGAGGTTCTGACGGAGGTTCCGATACAAGTGGTGGAACTTCCGGCTCTTTTGCAGGTGGAGGCAGTGGAACTACTTCAACTCCACCACCTCCAGCTCCTACTCCACCACCTGCACCCACACCCACACCTACGCCGTCCCCAGCACCAGTGGCACCCACTCCGCCACCAGCACCTATTCCAACCCCATCACCACCTCTATCGGTGGTTGCGCCAACTCCAGCTCCAACGTGTGCGATTAGTGCTTCTCTTACAACAATCACAGCGGGAGACAGCACCACTCTTTCTTGGTCCTCAACCAACGCCGTAAGCGGAAGTATTGATAATGGAATAGGTTCAATATCCACCAATAGCTCAGAGATTGTTACACCAACAATAAGCACTACATACACCGCTACCTTTTTAGGTGCAGGTGGTTCTGGAGCGTGTAGTACTAGTGTTACGGTTAATATTGCTCCACCGCCACCAATTCCAGCCCCAATCTGTTCACTTTCTATTTCTCCATCAGAGATAGAGCAGGGGGGAAATGCAACTCTTTCGTGGGTTTCAACCAATTCAAGTAGCGGGAGCGTTAATAACGGAATTAATGCTATCTCTCCACTAGCTTCCGGTTCACAAACTATTTCTCCAAATAACCCTACGAGTTACAGCGCCACATTTTCTGGAGCAGGTGGCACAGTGGAGTGTAATGCAAGTCTTAACGTGACAGCCCCAACAAGACCAAGTGGGAGCGGAGGCGGAGGTATATTTTCACCGAGAGTTTCTTTTCTTGATAGAGCTGGAGCACAGCCTCTTGCATTCATTACACTTAGTCAAATACCATACACTGGGTTTAATGCATCTGGTATGTATATATTTTTATATTGGCTTATTTTAGCATTGTGGAGCGCGGCAATTGCGTACGTTGTCACTGTAGTAAATCCCAAAATATTTAATTTAAGGCTCCTCACTACTTTTAAAAACTATGCCGGCAAATTTTTCGGCTACTCACTTTTTGAAAATACTGAGCGTATAAATTCTGTACAGCATGCTGATGAAATAGTTCCTAGTAAGTCTGTTTCTCGTAGTATTTTTGACCATGGGTTTGAGGATGAAGGAGAATCTGAAAATACTGAGGGAGATATTGATATGGAGGCTGAAGAATTTGTAGATGAGTGCGGGGATGAGATGGTATTTAATGGAGTAAACGGAGATGAGCCATGGCTTCACATAAAACGTGTTCCCATGACACAACAAATGCGAAATAATATTTCTAATAAATACCCATCAAGGTTTAATGAAGAGGAAGGCGGTCTTTCAAGAGCCACGCTAAACGATGTGTATACCTTTATTGAGCATTTGGCACAGGCAGACCGTAAAAAAGTTTTTGAATTTCTACAAGAGCTTCACTTTAAAAAAGTAGACCAAGAAATGTTTCTATGTACAACACTTTGTGAGCTCGATAGGGTATTGGCACATCGTTTAGGTAAAGCAAATGGTGATACGGACGAGCATCTATTATCCATATCTTCTAAGCTCACAGAAGAGGAGTTGGAAGAAGTAGTAGTTCTTCTAACTACTGGTGTGGATCATACGTACCGCTCATCTCAAGCTGGGGTTAAGGTGGCAATACTTAGAGTTCTTGATTTCATTCATTCAGTAAAGCGCTCATAAAGTAAACGGTTAATAGCAAAAAGCGCGAATAAAACATCTAAGAGCCTATCTAAATCTTTGCACCATGATGAGAAGGTGACGTGCACATATAAGCTTCTTCTATTAAGATTCCAATAGGAGAATCGGTTCTGCCGTTGGAAATGGCCCTGTTTAGCCTTTTGCTTTTATTTCACTCTTTAAATCTGCTACTAGCTCATCAAGTTTTTTAGCTCCGAGGTCGCCACTATCGCGACTTTCAACATTAACTGTCCTTAATTCAATTTCTTTATCGCCTACTACTAGTATGTAGGGTACTTTTTCAGTCTTTCCTACCCTAATTCGCTTTCCAAGAGTCTCGTCGCTTCCATCTATTTCAACACGTATTCCTTCTTCGCGAAGTCTATCTTCAACTTCTTTTGCATACTCTCGGTGACTCTCACCAATAGGGAGTACTTTAACTTGGACAGGGGAGAGCCACAGGGGAAACGCTCCAGCAAAGTGCTCTATCATTACAGACATAAATCTCTCAAGAGAACCCGCGATTGCTCGGTGTATCATGACCGGCGTTTTTCTTTCGTTTCCCTTGTCTATATACTCAAGAGAAAACCTCTCCGGCATATTAAAATCTAGTTGTATTGTCGCTAGTTGCCACTCACGACCTATGGCATCTTTAAACATAAAGTCTAATTTAGGTCCGTAAAATGCGGCTTCTCCTTCAACGCGCTTATACTCAAGACCCCCCTTCTTTGCTATATCCTCAAGTATTTTTTCTGAATTATCCCAGACCTTGCCATCACCTAAGTAATTTTCAGGTGTATTTGGGTCACGAACCGAAAGTGATACCCAGTATTTATTTTCCTTAAGCATCCCCAAGTAGTCGTAGAACTCTCTTACTACTTGAACGATTATGTTTACTTCCTGCTCAATTTGTTCCTCTGTACAAAATACATGCCCATCGTCTTGCGTTATGCTTCTTACACGAGAAAGTCCTAGTAGCTCACCTGCTTGTTCGTCTCTGTAATTAGTTGTAGTTTCTGTATACCTTACGGGCAGGTCTTTGTAACTTTTTGGAGAGCTAGCGTATATCTGAGTGTGGTGCGGACAATTCATGGGCTTCATTACAAACTCAGAATTTGACTTTCCTTTTACGTGAAATAGCTCATCTCCAAATTTATCCCAGTGGCCAGAGGTTTTATATAAGTCAGTTTTAGTGATGTGTGGAATCCAAACCGGCTTGTAGTCGTACTTTTGTTGTATGTTTTGTATTTTTTCAACTATTAGATTCCTCATTACTGTTCCTTTTGGAGTGAAAAGGGGAAGTCCAGGTCCGACAAGGTCTGAAAATGTAAATAAATCTAGTTCTTTTCCAAGTTTCCTATGGTCTCTCTTTTTCGCCTCGTCGATTTGCTCAATGTATGCATCTAACTCTTCTGTAGTCTCAAATGAAGCCCCATATATACGTGTTAGCATTTTGTTTTTCTCATCTCCACGCCAATATGCTCCCGCAACGCTCATGAGTTTAAAAGCTTTCTGATCTATTTCTTTTGAAGATTCAACATGAGGGCCTTCACAAAGGTCAACGAACCCTACAATTTCGTACACTGAGAGTTTATTTCCATTAGAGATAATTTCGTCAATTAGTTCTAATTTGTACGGTTGTTCCTTGAACAATTTTTTTGCTTCCTCTTCATTTATTTCTTTGCACTTAGGAGAAAATCCTCTCTTAAGTATATTTTTCATCTCCTTCTCAAGTTTTTGTAAATCAGCCTCGCCCGGCGTTTTTCCGACAGAGAATTCAAAATCATAATAAAAACCAGTGTCAATAACTGGTCCAATAGCCATTTTTACATCAGGGTCATATTCAAGAACAGCCATCGCAAGCACATGGGATAGGGAATGCCGAGTTTGCTCTAACTTTTCGTTCATGACCTGTATAGTAACACAAACATCGCTTATTTAAAGCGCTTTCACAGCTTCTGCAACTATACTCTTTTCTCCATTTCTATTTGATAGACGTCCTTTTATTGATATGCAATTTTCAGCTTCCATTAGCTCTTTGTGGCTTGCAAATAGGCGAGGGAAAATAACAATTTCAACATGGTCAGAAAAATCAGCAATACGTATAAATGCCATTTGATCACCTCCTTTTGTGATTATTACTCTTACATCTTCAACGATGCCAGATACCACTGTTTGCATTCCTTCTTTCAGTCTTTCTTTTATTTCATGAATGTTAGTTTTGTATTTCTTTAACTTCTCTTTATGCTTATCAAGCGGGTGTCCTGAAACGTATAGTCCTAAAAGTTCACGTTCCCACTTTAGCTTTTCATCCATAGACACTTCATCGGCTTTGGGAAGAGTAAGTGTTGGGGCACTTTCACTTTCTGGGAGTCCTCTAAAAAGTGAATCTTGGTTATCTGGGAGTTGTCCAAACTCTTTGCTGTAGGACAGTAGCAGTTCAATACTTGCCAGCATATCGCCTCTTTCTCCAAATTTATCAAGTGCGCCTGATTTGATTAGTGCCTCAATGGACTTTTTATTAAGGTTTTTCCCGTGAATCCTTTCCAAGAAGTTAGTGAGAGAGGTGTACTCTCCGCTTTCTTTTCTTTCATCTATTATGCTTTTGCCAACACCTTCACCGAAATTTTTTATTGAGTAGAGCCCAAAGCGAATTTTAGACTTCGTTCTATCTTTGTTTGGCACAACAGAAAAGAATCCAAAACTCTCATTTATATCAGGTGGAAGCACCTCCACTCCCATGCGCTTGCATTCTTTTACGGATTCAGAAACTTTCTCTATATCTCCAGAGTCCGCAGTTAAAACTGCTGAAAGATACTCTACTGGGTAGTTTGCCTTCATATATGCGGTTTGATATGCCACGCGTCCGTAGCTTGCTGCATGCGCTTTGTTAAAACCATATGCGGCAAAAGGTTCAATCCATTTCCATATTTGCTCAGCTTTTTTGAGCTCCCATCCACTGTGCTTTACACACCCAGATATGAATTTTTCTCTTTGTTCTTCCATCACTTCTGGAATCTTTTTTCCAACTGCCTTTCTAAACGTATCCACTTCAAGCCAAGAGTATCCAGCAAGTTCGCGGGCAATGGTCATGAGCTCGTCTTGGTACACCAAAATCCCATAAGTTGGCTTTAAGATATTTTCAAGCATAGGGTCAAGATATTTAACCAGCTTTGGATTGTGCTTGCGTTCAATATAGTCAGGTATGAATTGCATGGGCCCCGGCCTGTAAAGTGCAATCATTACGTTTATATCAATAATAGATGTTGGCTTGAGCTCTTTTAGGAAATGCGTCATGCCAGAGCCGTTTAGCTGGAACAGTCCCATGGTTTCACCACGGGCTAGCATCTCAAATGTTTTCTTATCATCAATTGGTATATTTTCAATATCTATATCGACACCATGAATTGCTTTAACCCTTTTCACTACGTCAGACAGGATGGCTAGGTTTTTGAGTCCAAGGAAATCAAACTTAAGAAGTCCGGCATCTTCAACGGCGTGCATGTCGTATTGGGTAATTTTCTTGCCACCTTTTGGGTCATACTGAAGCGGCGTGTAGTCAGTCAAGGCACTAGGAGAGATGACCACACCAGCAGCGTGAATGCCCATGTGCCTTGCGCGACCTTCTAATTTTTTTGCTAAATCTACAACCTCTTTAACGTCTTTTTCTTTTTTATAAAGTTTTTTTAATTCTGGCTCTATTTCAAATGCTTTATCTATAGTCATTGGGAAGCCTTGTGAACCAAATGGGATCATTTTAGCTATTGTATCGCCGAGAGAATATGGGTGACCGAGTGCGCGCGCCACATCGCGCACAACACCGCGCGCCATCATCGTGCCGAATGTTCCTATTTGCGCGACGTTGTCCTCCCCGTATTTATCTTTAGCATATTGAATAACCTCGTCTCGTCTGTTGTCGGCAAAGTCCATATCAATATCAGGTGCAGAAGGGCGGTCTGGATTTAGAAAACGCTCAAAAAGTATTTTATATTCAAGCGGGTTTATATTTGTAATTCCAGAAAGGTAAGTCACTAAGGAGCCTGCCACAGAGCCACGAATAGTGGTTAGTATATCTTTACTGTGTGCAAAGTTAAGTAAGTCCGCAACCACAAGAAAATACGGCGAGTACCCTTTTGTGCTGATAATTTCTAGTTCGTACTCAAGTCGCTCTGTTAGCTCTTTGGTTTTTTCAAGCCCTCTTCTTTTTATGCCACTTTCAGCAAGTGCGCGGAGTGCCTCATCGTGTGTCTTGTAGTTTCCTTTTTCAATACTAGGGAATACCCACTCACCAAGCGTGAGCTCGAGGTTGCAGCTATCGGCAATCTTTATTGTGTTTTCTAGCGCTCCTTTGAAGTCTTTAAAATAATCTTCTGCCTGTTTTTGTGAAATAAAAGAGAAATCTTCTTTTTTATTTTCCTCCCCGTCCGATAGAGTTGAGCCAGTTTGGATTTTTATCATCGTCTCGCGCGCCACTCTATCGCCTTTGTTTATGTAATAGACATCGTGTGCTGCAACAAGCGGAACATGAGCATCTTTGGAAAGCTCTACCACTTGCTTCATCCTTTTTTGATGTCCATCTATTTCAGGATGGTGCGTAATCTCTAAGTATACGTCAGTGCCAAATGTCTTTTTGTACCATTCTAGTTTCTCACGCGCACCCTCCTCATCAGTGCTTTTAAATGCCTTTGATGTCTCTCCAGAAAAAGATGGGATAATAGCGATGAGCCCTTCTTTTAATTCAGCTAGTAGACTGTGGTCAATACGAGGCTTGTAATAGAATCCTTCAAGGTGCGATGCTGTGACTAGCTTTATTAGGTTCTTATATCCAGTTTCATCTTTTGCTAGAAGCACAAGTCGGGACCAATGATTATCAATGTGCGCTTCTTTATCACTCATGGAACGTACGGCGACAAACGCATCAATTCCAATTATTGGTTTTACACCTTTTTTCTTGGCAGTTTTGTAAAATTCAATTGTGCCATACAGATTGCTATTGTCAGTAAGTGCGAGCGCATCCATTTCATTTTCCACCGCCGCGTCCACAAGCTCTTTCACAGTTGGAAGCGCATTTAGGAGCGAATAATGGGAATGAGTGTGAAGGTGGATGAAAGTGTTCTTCATGTAAGTATTATAACGCACTCTAAACTTCCCACTAAAATGCTGGAAATGGCATATATAATGAAAGAAAATAAAGAAATGAAGCAAAAATATACTATTGGAGTAGATGAAGTCGGGCGTGGGCCGATTGCTGGGCCAGTGTTTGTTTGTGCAGTTCTTATTCCAGACACTCTTGGTAAGGAAGATTTTAAAGGAATTCGTGACTCAAAGAAGTTAAGCCCAAAGAAAAGAGATATGTTCTTTGAGCAATTTAAAGTACTTCACGACAAAGGATATATCCAATATTCAGTTGCGTCGGTAGGCTCAAAAACAATAGACGAGAAGGGAATTTCTTTTGCCATTAAGGCGGCACTTACAAAATCTATAAGCGGACTTAATGCAAAGCCAGAGGAGTGTCGTGTGCTTCTTGATGGTGGGCTTACTGCGCCAGAGGATTTTTTAAATCAAGAGACAATAATTCACGGCGATGACGTGGAGTATTCAATAGCGGCAGCCTCGGTCATTGCAAAAGTATCTCGTGATAGAGAGATGGAGAAGCTCTCTGAAATCTATCCAGAATACTTATTTCATCAGCATAAAGGCTACGGCACAAAGTTGCACTACGAAAAGTTGAAGGAGCACGGACTTTGTAAAATACACAGAAGAAGCTTCATACACTTATAACACTTATAAATTCGCCAAACCGTCAATGCATTAATATTACGCTATAGCGTAATATTAATGCATAGTGGTTTTGTATTGAAGAAGAAGGCGACTTCAGCACACTTCACAGCACACTTCAGCACAATAGGTATATAGACAGTTGCCATATTGCAAAAAACTGCTATATTACAGGTTATGGGAAGCAGAATGCGCGTAACAAGCGGTCATAGTGCCAATAGACGCTCTCACCACGCTCTTAGCGAGCCTGGTCTTTCAGCGTGTAGTAACTGTGGTGAAAAGCACCTTCGCCACACAGCCTGCACTAACTGTGGGCAATATCGTGGGCGCGTAATCTTTGATGTCCTTAAGAGGGCAAATAGGCTTATCGCCAAGAAGGACGCAAAAGCGAAGGCAAAACAAGACGCTCCTGCTGATGAGAAGGAAAAAGCAAAAGAGGACAAGACATTGGATGTAGAAAGCCTTTCCAAGCGTTAAAGCGGGATTACTTAATTTTTAAGAAACAGTTCTTTATATGGCAAATCGCCACCTTTCACGAAGTATAGTATTGCAAACTCTTTTTGAGCTTGATTTTGATAATAAATTAGGTAGTCCTGAAAGTTTTACAGAAGAAACGCTAGTTAGAAATGTTAAAGAATTTGCACCTGGAATGGGTGATTTTTCTTTTATGAAACAGCTCCTTGAGACTGTTTTAAAAAAGAAAAGCGAGCTAGACAACATAATAGTAAAGGCAGCACCAGAGTGGCCAATGGATAAGATTTCTGTCGTAGATAGAAATGTGCTTCGTCTCGGTCTTTCGGAACTTTTATTTGCCGACAGGAGTGAGGTTCCAGCAAAGGTTGCGATAAACGAAGCTATAGAGCTTGGCAAAAACTTTGGGGGAGAAAACAGTGGACGATTTGTGAATGGAGTTTTGGGTTCTGTTTATAAAGAAATGGGCGAGCCGGGTAAAGACGAAGTTTCAAAAAAGAAGAAAAAAGAAGTACCGTACGAAGAAATGCCAATAGAAAAGCTAGGAGGAGCTGTGGTGTACGCAAGGGACAAAGAGGATGTTTATCTTGCGCTTGTCCATGATATTTTTGGACACTGGACATTATCAAAAGGAAAGATTGAGAAGGATGAAGATGAGAAAGAAGGCACCGTGCGTGAGATTAAGGAGGAGATGGGGCTTGATATAGTTATAAAAGAAAAACTTGGCAATAATGAATATGTTGCAAATGACCCAGAAGTAGGAAAGAAAAGGAAACAGGTTGCGTATTTCTTGGCAGAATCCCCATTTACGGAAGTTCATCTTGGAGCAAGTGGTGGACTTGATGACGCTAGGTGGTTTAAGCTTTCAAACATTCTAGATCTCAATTTCTACGACGATATTCTTCCTATTATTACAAAGGCTATCAACATATTAATAAAGAAAGATGAGTGATTATAAAGAGTTTGAAAAAAAGATAGGAGTTACATTTAAGGATGAGTCTAAGCTTAAACAGGCATTTACTCACCGCTCTTATTTAAATGAGCACAGAGATTTAGACGTTGGGCACAATGAGCGCTTAGAGTTTTTAGGTGACGCGGTGCTTGAACTGGTAGTTACAGACTTTCTTTTTAAAAAATACAAAGATAAACCAGAAGGCGAGTTAACCTCCTTTCGCTCTGCTTTAGTAAACACTTCTTCTCTTTCAGACTCGGCAGGGAAGCTTGGAGTAAATGACTACCTTATGCTCTCAAAGGGTGAAGCAAAAGACACAGGGCGAGCTAGGCAATATATTTTGGCGGACACATTTGAGGCTATAATCGGCGCCATTTATGTTGACCAAGGATACTCTGTGGCAGAGAAATTTATAGCAAGCACAATTTTAAAAAAGACAGAGGAAATAGTGGACAATCGTCTGTGGCAGGATTCAAAGAGCAGTCTTCAAGAAATTGCCCAAGAAAAAGTGAATTTTACTCCAGTGTATAAAGCTCTTCGCGAGACTGGGCCAGACCACGACAAGCATTTCATAATAGGGGTTTATCTTGAGGACGAGCTTGTGGCGGAAGGTGAGGGAAAAGCTAAACAAGAGGCGGAACAAGAGGCCGCGGCAAACGCACTAAAGAAGAAAGGGTGGTGATTAATTTTTCTTGGCCCTCTTGCTGTAGTGATACAATATAAACCATGTATTTAAAGGGCATAGAGCTTGCTGGTTTTAAGTCGTTCGCAAAAAAGAGCGAGTTAGAATTTGGGGCGCCGATTTCATCTATTGTTGGGCCAAATGGCTCTGGCAAGTCAAATGTGGCTGAAGCTTTTCGCTTTGTACTAGGAGAGCAGTCCATGAAAAGCATGCGCACCAAGCGCGGAGAGGATCTTATATGGGGAGGCTCTCAAGCAGTACCACGCTCAAACAGGGCGTCTGTTAAAGTAACTTTTGATAATTCAAAGCGGCTCCTTGACCTTGATTTTGATGAGGTTGAATTTGAGCGCATAGTACATCGAGATGGCATAAACGAATATAAACTTAATGGAAGCTCTGTCAGGCTCAAAGATGTTATTGAGCTTTTAGCCGGTGCAAACATCGGCTCCACTGGGCATCACATAATTTCACAAGGCGAAGCGGACAGGATATTAAATGCAAATTTGCGAGAGAGGCGAGAGATGATAGAAGATGCTCTAGGGCTTAAGATTTTTCAATATAAGAAAAATGAGAGTGAGAGAAAGCTTGAGCGTACAGCGGAGAATATACAGCAAGTTCATTCTCTAAGGCGTGAAATTGCTCCACATCTTAAATACTTAAAAAAGCAGGTAGATAGGCTTGAGAAGAGTAGGCAGATGAGAGTTGAGCTTAAAGAGAGACTACATGAATATTTAAAAAGAGAAGAAGTCTATCTCTCTTATAAAGAAGAAGATATTTCTTCACGAAAAGAAACCCCAAATACAAAGCTAAAAAAGCTTGATGAGGAGTTGAGTAAGGCAAGAGAGACATTGGAAAGAGCGAGCAAAGAAGATGTGCGTGGGCAAGAGGTTTTAAATATTGAAAGCGAGCTTTCAAATGCAAGGAAAAAGCGCGATGAGCTGACGCGTGAAGTGGGGCGTCTTGAAGGGCAAATTGCATTTGCAGAAAGGCACGTTAGTGCACCAGTATCTTCTGGCTCAATCCCTGTTTCGGAGTTGGCCGTGCTTAAAGAGAATTTTGAAAAAAGTCTAAGCGAAGTAAGTGATTCAGAGGATGTATCTACGGTACGTAGGGTTCTAACTAGCGTTCAGAAAACACTTGGCACTCTTATTGAGAAGTATTCAGAAAGTAAAGAAGAGGCTGGCGATAAGGAGGAGCTAGTGTCACTTAAAGAAAAGAAAGTGGCCCTTGATAGAGAGCTTTCAGCAGTTGAGGTTAAAGCAGAAGAATTAAATGAGTCGTATAAAAAACTCCAGGTAGACATAGAAGAGTCAAAAGACGAAGAGCGTGGTGCTGAAAGAGAGGTTTTTCGTATTACGGCTCTTAAGAGGGAGCTTGAATCAGAACTTCGTGATATTTCGCGTGATGAAGAAATGCTTACACGAGCCTCTGCCGAGTTTAAGCAGAACCTAGCCGAAGGTATTGTGCTAGCTGGGCGAGCAGTACTTGAATATGAAAACTTTGATATCGAGCCGAGCACGGTTATAGATGAAGCGAGGGACAAGCAGGAGGACAGGAGGCGCACAATAGAGAAGATTAAAATAAGGCTGGAAGAATTCGGCGCAGGCTCCGGCGAGGACTTGATGAAGGAATATAAAGAGGTGATAGAAAGAGATGAATTTTTGACGCGTGAGATTGATGACCTTGAGAAATCTGCAGAGACCCTCAAAGAGTTAATACACGACCTTGAAGATAGGCTCTCTTCTCAGTTTAAAGAAGGAATTGAAAAGATAAACAGTGAGTTCCAACATTTCTTTGAAATACTTTTTGGTGGAGGCACGGCAGTCTTAACTGTTGTTAAACAACAAAAAAGAAAAAAGAAAGATACGGACATTGAAATGTCTGATGAAGCTGGTGAGCTAGGCGAAGAAGACTCCGAGGAAGGCATTGATATTTCAGTAAACCTACCAAGAAAGAAAATAAAGAGTTTAGAAATGCTTTCAGGTGGTGAGCGCGCACTTACTTCTATCTCACTTCTTTTTGCAATGAGTCAGGTCAATCCGCCGCCGTTTTTGATATTGGATGAGACAGACGCCGCGCTTGATGAGGCCAACTCAAGAAAATATAGCGAGATGATAAAAGAGCTATCCACTAAAACTCAGCTTATTTTAATAACACACAACAGAGAGACCATGAGTTCTGCTGGCATTCTTTACGGCGTTACCATGGGAGCTGATGGCGTCTCAAAACTCCTTTCAGTTAAATTTGAAGAGGCCGTAAAGGTCGCTAAATAGTTAATATTGACGTATAAGTAGAGATGTGTTACTATCTAATTGAAAATAGTATTTGTTTAACTATGTACGGAGAAGAAACGATGGCTAACGAAACGATAAATCGTCAGAAGCTGGCTCGTGATCGTCACAAGCGGTTTCTTATAAACGCAAGAAGCGAGGCCATTGGTCTCGCTGATGCAGCTACAAAAATTGCGCACGTGATTGATGAAGTGCTGGAGAAAGGGGGGCAAGCGAGGTTTGAGAAGCAACTGCACTATCTTACTGGCGCACTTGCACGTTTGCAAAGAGACACCGGCGCAATAGAAGAGCTTCAGCTTACTGGGGCGTCTCAAAAGAGATCAGAATAGTTTCATTTTATAAAAATCATTAGAATTTGTTAGATATTTGCTTGTCGCATGCAGGTATCTAACGACTATTCCAATATATTGGAATAGTTTTAATTTATTCAAGTTACCAAATTTGTTCGATATATCGAACAGTTTAATCCAATGAATTGGACTAGTTTTAGTTTTTTAGACAATATTCCAGCTCAGCTTTCGCTCGTCTAGATCAGCCTCTATAAGTTCTATCTTCACACTCTCTCCTATCGTATATGTGTTCCTAGTTTTTTTGCCGGTTATACCGTAACCGCCTCTATCAACCTCATAGTAGTCATCAAGGGTTGAAAGGCGCACCAAACCTTCGGCTTTTGTTTTCTTTTCCTCTACGAATATGCCAAAGTCGGTTATGCCAGTTACGAGCCCGTCAAATTGCTCACCAATGTGTTTGCTCATGTACTCAACTTGCTTGTACTTTATGCTTTCGCGCTCTGCTTTCACAGCTTCTATTTCACGGCGTGAAGATTGAATAGCCAAGCTTCCGTATGCTTTTAGCTCATCGCCTCTAACTAGCTGTTTACTTAAGTGTCCGAAAAATATGCGGTGCGCCATCATGTCGGGGTACCTACGTATCGGGGATGTGAAGTGGGTATAGTGTTTAAATGAAAGGCTAAAATGGCCGATATTCTTTGTGGAGTAAATAGCTTTTGCCATAGAGCGTATGGTTGCCATCTGTATCATTTTCTCTTCGGGCTTTCCTTTAATAGATGCCAAAAGTTTATTTATGTCTTTAGATGACACGTCGCCTTTGCCGGTTTTTAGCTCATAGCCAATTGCGCGAATGAATATATCTAGCTCGGCTATTTTTTCATTATTTGGGACATCATGTATTCGATATATAAAAGTCGGAGTGCCTAGGCCCTGTTTTTTACACATCTCAAATATATGCTCTGCCACACCTTTATTTGCAAGAAGCATATAATCTTCAATGAGCATGTTGGTCTCCATGCGCTCTTTCACTACTACATCTATTGGCACACCATCCTTATCAAGCTTAAATTTAACTTCATCTTGCTCAAAGGCTATGGCACCTTCTTGCATACGACGACTCCTGATTTTCCTTGCAATATCGCGTATCTTGATTAACTCATCCGAAAATACTCCAGAGCCACTATCAAGCACACCTTGTGCTTCTTCATATGTAAATCTTTTATCAGAGTGTATTATGCTTTTACCAAACCATTTATCTTTTACCTCTCCATTTTCATTTAATGTGAATACCGCAGAGAAGGTCAGTCTGTCCTCATCTGGCCTTAGGCTACATATGTCATTTGAAAGCACTTCAGGGAGCATGGGAATGGTCCTATCTACTAGGTACACCGATGTGCCTCTCTTTTGTGCTTCTTTATCTATAGTGCTTCCGGGACGCACATAGTGAGTTACGTCGGCAATATGTATTCCTACTTCTGTGTTTCCGTCATCTAGGATTTTTACAGAGAGCGCATCATCAAAGTCTTTTGCATCGTCTGGGTCAATAGTGAATGTGGCTATGCCTCGGAAATCCCTTCTCTTGCTTATTTCTTCATCAGAGATAGCGCGGTTTTCATTAATCTTTTTAGCTTCATTCTCTACCTCATCTGGAAACTTGGTATCAAACTGATGCTCAAGCACAATAGATTGCATTTCAGTTTCATGTTCACCTTTCATACCAAGCACTCTCACGAGCGTCCCTTTTGGATATTCTTCGTCCTTTTTCCACTCAGTTAATGATACAAGTGCTTTAGCACCTTCAGCGGCATTTTTCTCCTTTGCATCTGTGATGGAGATATCTACGTACATTCTCCTATCATCTGCAGATAGGAAGAAGTCAGTGTCCTTTTTCTCAATTACTCCTACAAACTGAGTTTTCGCTCGTTCAAGTATTTCTGTGACACGACCTTGCTGACGCTCTCCCTTTTTGGCTTTAGCTAAAAGCTCCACACTTACAGTGTCGCCGTTAAGGGCCATTGCTAGGTGCCCACGTTCTATTTCAATATCCTTCTCATACTCCTCGTGCTTAATATAGCCAATGCCACGGCCGGTTATATCTATAATTCCTGTGAATCTTTTGTTTGACTTGTCATTTCTCATATTGAGAGTATAGCATTGCTATGTTTTTTTCTTATGCTATCATCTCTGCGATGACACATTACCGTGTCATCGTAACGGATTGGATTATTCCAGTCTGTTGACGCCTCCCTGTAGACTCGGCCCGGATCCACCCACAAAAAGTGTGGTGGTCCGGGCTTCTTTTTTTATTAGCCCACTTTTCGGTCTGTATTGACCATAGTCCTTACTTCTGGTACATTTTGGCTCACAATGTTAATGATTCGCTTACAAAGAATAGGCCGAAAAAACGACCCCTCATTTAGGGTTGTTGTCGTTGATTCCCACCAAGGCCCTAAAAGTGGAAAGTATGTAGACCTTATTGGTTCATACAACCCTAAGATGGATACAGTATCTATAGACGGTGAGAGAGTAAAGCATTGGATTAAAAATGGAGCTCAAGTGTCAGACACGATGCATAATATTTTAATAAAGGAAGGGATTATTGAAGGAAAGAAAAAGAACGTACTTCCTAAGAAATCTCCTATTGTAAAAGAGACCGTTGAAGCTAAAGAAGATGATGCGTCTGCTGGTGCAGAAGAGACTGAAGAAGCTGTGTCAGGTGGGAGTGAGCCAGCCTCTAGTGAGATAGTCGTAGAAGACATTTCTAAAGAAGAGGAGAAAAAAGAAGAAGAGGTAGAGGCTCCGGAAGTAAAAGAGGAGGTTTCTGAAGAAGAGGATAAGAAAGCTTAACTCTATATAAATACAAAGGTTCGGGTTGACATATAATCCCATTATGCAATTATTTTAGTAAGGCAGGCGGGTCGAGTGCCAATTTTACTTTAAGATAGTTTGATAAATATGGAAGACGATCAGAAGTTTCTAGAATACGTAGTTAAATCGCTAGCTGATCATCCTGAAGACATAAAGATTGAGCGAACGGTTGACGAGATGGGGGTACTTCTTACTCTCTTAGTGAACCGTGAAGACATGGGCAAAATTATCGGCCGTTCAGGGAATACTGCAAAAGCGATTAGAACCCTTCTTCGTGTTGTTGGAATGAAGAACGACGCAAGAGTAAACCTTAAGATTGAAGAACCAGAGGGAGGCACAGGAGGTGCATCTTCTGCTGGGGACGTAACTAAATCAGTTGATGAGGCAATGGAAGACTTGAAGCTTTAATTTAGGTATTAAGCTCTCGACTAAAAGCGAAAATCGTGGCACAATCGTGTCACGATTTTGCCATTCATATGATTCATTTTCACATAATTACACTTTTCAGAGAGAGTATAGAAGGATATCTAGAGTCCTCTATTCTTGGGCGGGCAGTGACGGACAAGAAGATAAAGATTTCATACTATAATCCACGCGACTTCACACAGGATAGGCACAAGCGAGTAGATAGGCGCCCATATGGCGGTGGCCCTGGGATGGTGCTTGAAGCAGAGTCTGTGTTGCGCGCAGCCAAAGCGGCCATTGGTAAAAAGAAGGATGTAAAAACAATTTTCTTTTCTCCATCAGGGGCACAGTTTGATACGAAGATGGCAAAGAGTATTTCAAGGAAGTATAAACATGTTGTTTTTATATCTGGACACTACGAAGGGGTAGACGCTCGTGTAAGAAAAATATTAAAGGCAAAAGAGATTTCTGTTGGGCCATATGTATTAACGGGAGGTGAGCTTCCGTCAGCCATTATGGTTGACTCTATTACAAGGCAGATTGAAGGAGTGCTTGGAAACTTTGACTCACTAGAGGAGAGTAGGAATGCAAGTAGAGACGTTTATACCCGTCCCGAGGTATTAAAGTGGCAGGGGAAGAAATATAGAGTGCCAAAAGTACTCCTTTCAGGGCACCACGAAAATATAGAAAAATGGCGCAACAAAAAGAAGTAGTTTACAAGCCCTATCTTTTTGGTTAGTATATTTGTGGGCAAGCTTGAGGATGAACTTTAAGTAACCCCATTAAGTACCTTAAGAAGGGGGCAGAAGAAAATGAGTCGAGAAGTCAGGACCAACAATGATAAAAAGGCTAAAGAAGAGCCTGTGACCAAGGAGCGGGCTGTGGAGCGTCTGTTCCGAAGTCACGTCGTGACTGCGGAAGTAAGGCGACAAACCGCTGTCAAGAGGGATGAGCGTTACAGGACTCTCGGCATAGATCCGCCGTAATCAAATTGTTGGAAGGGATCTAGCTAGACCTTCCATTCGTATAACATGTCGCCCGTTGCGAGTTGTTTGCCTAGTTTTGGCAAAATCTCGCAACGGGCGGTATTGATTTATCTGAAATTTGACAGAAATATCCCTATCCTATATACTCTTTTTACTTCTGATCTGATTGAGTCTTTGCTTACAGGAGATACATTTTTTCATTAGCGACGTAAGGTGAGTGGGGTAGGAAAGTTTACTTTCATATTTCCGAGCCGAGGAGCTAATATGGGGCAAATTAATTTGTTACGATAGCCCTGAATATTATAAAAATTGTCTGGGAGAATTGGATAAGTTTTCATAACTATTTTCTCAGCCACAGCACAAAAGGGATGGTTTTTCCTTTGTGTTATCATTTTATTTTTACGACCAAATGGCAATAAAAAAACTTGAGCAGAAAACGTTCGGTCGTTTTAAGGAGCCACTAGCGCCAATGCCTCACTTCATCAAGGCACAGACGGATTCTTTTGACGAATTACTTAAAAATGGAATAGGGGAAATTTTTAAAGAGTTTTCTCCTATTAGCGATTACTCTGGGAAAAAATTTGACCTGGAGTTTCTTTCTTTTGAGATGGGCGAGCCAAAGCATGACGAGCATTTTGCAAAAAAGAATATGCTTACGTATGACGCACCTCTTCGCACAATTGCCAAATTAACAAACAAGACTACAGGTGAGAAAAAGGAGCAGGAAATATTCCTTGCTGATTTTCCGATGATGACCTCTCACGGCACATTCATTATCAACGGTGCAGAGCGCGCAATAGTCCCACAGTTGGCGCGATCTTTTGGTGTTTTCTTTACAACTAGAGAAATGAAAGGGAAGGATCAGTTTGGCGCAAAGATTATCCCTATGCGTGGCTCTTGGATTGAGCTTGAAAGTGAGCCAGATGGTTGTATTTACGTAAAAATTGATAGAAAAAGAAAGTTCCCTGTGACTACGCTTCTCCGCATCATGGGTGCAACCTTTGACAAAGACATGTTTACTCTTTTAAAGAGCAACCCAAATGCAAAGGAAATGCTACAAAAGTGCCTTGAAAAGGACACAGCTACGACTGTAGAGGATGCATACATTGAGATTCACAAAAAGCTTAGAGATGGAGATTTAGCTACAGCTGAAAATGCCAAAGAGTACATTGACTCTATATTTAGTACTGGGCGTTATGACCTTTCTCGTGTGGGAAGGCGTCACTTCAACATGCGTTTTGGAATGAGCATAGATGAGAAGGAGCTTGAAAGACGAACCATCTCACTTGATGATGTTGTGCGCATCATCCTTAATATTGTTGAGTTAAACAACACACCGGGCGCTACTGCGGATGATATTGACCACCTTGGCTTTAGGCGAGTGCGTTATTGTGGTGAGCTTATCCAGCAAAAGATAAGAGTTGGAATGTCTAGGATGAAGCGAAACATTCAAGACAGAATGTCTACTGTTGAGGCTGAGACAATTTTACCTATTCAGTTTATAAACCCACGACCATTTCATGCCGCTGTTCGTGAATTTTTCACTACAAATCAGCTTTCACAGTTTATGGGCCAGCAGAACATTCTTTCTGAGCTTGAGCACTTACGAACACTTTCAGCACTTGGCCCAGGTGGACTTACTCGTGAGAGGGCTGGTTTTGAGGTTCGTGACGTTCATCCGAGCCACTATGGAAGGCTTTGCCCAATCCATACTCCAGAAGGACCGAACATTGGTTTGATTCTTCACCTTGCAGTTAATGCTCGTATTAACGAATTTGGAATAATAGAAACACCGTATGCAAAAGTTGAAAAAGGAAAAATTACGGGCGAGATTGTTTATTTAAACGCTCTTGATGAAGAGTCTGTTGTGATAGCAAATGCGGCAACTACATACGATAAAGATGGAAAGATTTTAGACTCTACGGCTGAAGTGCGTATTAAAAGCGAACCTGGAATGGCAAGTAAAGACGAGATTGACTACATTGACGTTGCGCCAAACCAAGCATTCTCTATAGCTACTTCAATGATTCCTTTTCTTGAGCATGATGATGCCAACCGCGCACTTATGGGTTCTAACATGCAAAAGCAGGCAACTCCCTGCATTATTCCTGACGCCCCTATCGTTGCTACTGGAATTGAGGAGGCAGCAGCAAGGGACTCAGGCAGACTACTGTACGCCAAAGAAGATGGCGAGGTTACATATGTAGACGCTAATAGGATTGAGATTAAAGGGAGCGGAAAGAAGGTTGAATATCCTCTAGTTACATATTCAAGGACAAACGACATGTCTGCATTTCACCAGCGACCAGTGGTAGATATGGGTCAGAAGGTGAAGAAAGATGAACTCTTAGCAGACTCCTCATCAACAGATAGAGGACAAGTTGCACTTGGGCAAAACATTCGCGTGGCATTTATGTCGTGGTCAGGTTCAAACTATGAGGACGCTATGGTCATTTCAGAAAGACTTGTTAAGGATAGTAAATTCACAAGCATTCACGTAGAAGAGTTTGCTGTTAGTGTTCGTGATACAAAACTTGGACCAGAGGTTACAACACACGATATTCCAAATGTTGGTGAATTAAGATTAAAGAACCTAGACGAGGAAGGGGTTGTGCGCATAGGTGCAGAAGTTCGCCCTGGGGATATTTTGGTTGGAAAAGTAACTCCAAAGGGAGAAACTCAGCTTACTCCGGAGGAAAGACTGCTCCGTTCTATTTTCGGTGAAAAAGCAAAGGATGTTAAAGACACATCTCTTCGTGTCGGAGGTGGAAAGCGCGGACGAGTAGTAGGAGTAAAAGTATTTTCTAGAGAAAATGGAGATACGCTTGATTCAGGAATAATTAAGAAAATTTATGTAGAGGTTGCGCAGTTAAGAAACATCTCTGTTGGAGACAAGCTTGCTGGACGACATGGAAACAAAGGTGTCATTTCGCGAATCCTTCCTGAAGAGGACATGCCATACACAAAAGAAGGCGAGCCGGTTGACATGATTCTTACTCCTCTTGGTGTGCCTTCCCGTATGAACCTCGGGCAGATTCTTGAGCTTCATCTAGGGCTTGCCGCAAACACACTTGGCTATCAAGCGATTGTACCTCCATTTACGGGAGCAACCGATGAAGAGATTAAAGAAGAGTTAGTAAAAGCAGGCTTTTCTGATACTGGGAAAATCACCCTTTTTGATGGACGTACAGGAGAGAAATTCAACCAAGATATTTCCGTTGGGTACATGTACATTCTGAAGCTTCACCACATGGTTGAGGATAAGATACACATGCGTTCAATTGGTCCGTACTCACTTATAACGCAACAACCACTTGGCGGAAAGGCACAAAATGGAGGTCAAAGGTTTGGAGAGATGGAAGTCTGGGCGCTCCTTGGCTATGGAGCCGCGCATATTTTGCGTGAAGTCCTAACCATTAAGTCAGATGATATTTCTGGACGCTCCGCTGCGTTTGACGCAATCGTTCGTGGAGAGAGGATTACAAAACTTCAGACACCAGCATCATTTAACGTACTGCTCAAGCACTTACGTGGTCTTGCACTTGATGTTCGCCTTGAGAAATTAGACGAGATAACAAGTGAAGAATAATATGGAAACGAAAAGAAAAGATTACGATAATAGCAACTTTGATGCAGTGACCATCAGGCTCGCTGCACCCGAGCGTATTTTGGATTGGTCACACGGTGAGGTTACCAAGCCAGAAACTATTAACTATCGGACACAGCGTGCAGAAAAGAATGGACTTTTTGACGAAAAGATTTTTGGTCCAGAAAAAGATTTTGAGTGTTACTGTGGGAAGTACAGAGGTATCAGGTATAAGGGTATTGTTTGTGATAAATGTGGAGTTGAGGTTACTCGCTCCATCGTTCGTCGTGAAAGGATGGCTCACATTGAACTTGCCGTACCAGTTGCTCATATTTGGTTTTTACGAAGTATTCCATCTCGCATCTCTTTGATTCTTGGTCTTCCTGCTGGAGAGGTTGAAAAGGTTGCATATTTTGCGGGCTATATCATTACTAAAGTGGATGATGGTGAGCGCGCAAGGCTTTTAAAGGAGCTTGATAGCGAATACAAGAGCAAGGTACAGTCTTCAAAAGATGCAAAAACTAAGACTAAGCTTAAAGAACTTCTAACTACCACAAAGCAAGAAATACAAAGTATCCAAGAGATGGCAGTTTTAGATGAGACAACATATCACAAGTTCGTAGTTAAATACGGAGGCCTTTTTGAGGCGGAAATTGGAGCGGAAGCTCTTTACAATATATTTAAAAACATCAAGCTAGATAAGCTTATTAAGATACTCCAAGAGAGACTTGAGGTGGCAGGAGCGGTAGAGAGAGAAAAGTTAAACAAGCGTTTAGCCCTTCTTAAATCAATGTCAAAGGCTGGAGTTCGTCCCGAGTGGATGTTCTTAATTAGGATCCCCGTTATTCCACCAGCACTAAGGCCCATGGTTGCACTTGAAGGAGGACGACACGCATCTTCTGATGTTAATGATTTATACAGAAGGGTTATAAACAGAAACAATCGTCTAAAGAAACTAAAAGATATTAACGCACCCGAAGTTATTCAAAGGAACGAAAAGAGAATCCTTCAAGAGGCGGTGGACGCTCTTATTGATAATTCAATAAGGCATGGAAACACCATGTTCTCCGCAATGAGTCAGTCCCAGAGGCGCCCGCTAAAATCACTATCGGACTACATTAAGGGTAAGCAGGGATATTTCAGAGGAAACCTATTGGGTAAGCGAGTGGACTATTCCGGACGCTCCGTTATTGTGGTTGGACCAGATTTAGAGATTGACCAGTGTGGTTTGCCTAAGCACATGGCGCTTGAGCTATTTAGGCCATTTGTTATTAGCCAGCTTCTTGAAAAAGAACTTGCGTATAACATCCGCGGTGCAGGAAGGCTTATTGAAGATGGAATACCAGAAGTATGGGCAATTCTTGAAGACGTGATTAAAGATAAGCACGTCCTTCTTAACCGAGCACCTACTTTACACAGGCAAGGTATTCAGGCTTTCAGGCCAATTCTTATTGAAGGAAACGCTATTCAGATTCACCCACTTGTGTGTCCAGCTTTTAACGCTGACTTTGATGGGGACCAAATGGCTGTTCATGTACCGCTTTCTGATGAAGCTCAACTTGAGGCGAAAGAAATACTGTCTGCAAGGGTAAACGTACTAAAGCCAGGAAGTGGTGAAGTAGTAACTCACGCTGCACAAGACATCATCCTTGGATGTTACTGGATGACTAAGTTAGTTTCTGGCGAGAAAGGGGAGGGAAAGTTTTTCCCGTCACCAAATAACGCCATTACGGCGCATGACTTTGATGATGTTGGGTATAGAGCAAAGATAAAAGTCATGGCTCATCAAAGTGATAAGTACGCAGAGTTTAATGGGGAGGTGTTTGAAACATCAGTTGGCAGACTCTTGTTTAACAGCGTACTTCCAAAAGATTTTCCATTCATTAATGACGAAATGACCAACAAGAAAATGGCGGATCTTGTGGATGTTCTTATTGATAAATATGGCTTAAGCGAGATACCAAACATACTAGATAAAATTAAGAAATTTGGATTTAAGTACGCAACGCACTCTGGTATTACATGGAGCCTTTCTGACGTAGTAATCCCGTCTGAAAAGAAGGCTATTGTGACGAAAGCGAGAGGTGAATCAGATGTCATTACGGAACAATACAAGAATGGACTTCTATCTGCGCAAGAAAAGGGAAGGATGCTCGTTAAGATTTGGCACGATGTTGTTAGTCAGTTTGAGAAAATCCTTCCAGGTACACTTGACCCAAATGGGTCAGTCTACGACATGCTTTTCTCTGGTGCTCGTGGCTCAGTCAGACAGTTAAATCAAATGGCCGGCATGAAGGGGCTTATTCAAAACACCAAGGGTGAGGTTATAGAATTCCCTATTACGGCGTCTATGAAAGAGGGTCTTACACCTACTGAATACTTTATTACGACTCATGGGGCGCGTAAGGGGCTCACCGACACGGCTCTTCAGACCGCAAAGGCAGGATACCTAACGAGGAGGCTATTTGATGTTGCGCAAGACATTATCATTACAGAGGAAGATTGCAAGACAAAAGACGGTGTAGAAATCACAAGAGACAGCGCGTCTGGAATTAAAATTTCTTTTGCGAAAAATCTAAAGGGTAGGATTCTTTCAGAAGATATTATGTCTGGGAAGAAGGTGTTGTTTGAAAAAGGGCACATGTTAAGCGCATTAGATTCTGAAGTGGTTGAGGCTGACGAGAAGGTTGAGAAGGTTACGCTTCGTTCTCCAATGACATGTAAAACACATCATGGGATTTGTAAAAAATGTTACGGGGCAGACGTATCAACCAACGAGTTGATTTCTATAGGTGAAGCTATTGGGACTATTGCTGCGCAAGCAATTGGCGAGCCTGGAACACAGCTTACTATGCGTACTTTCCACACAGGAGGAACTGCGAGTGTAGGTGGCGATATTACGCAAGGACTTCCTCGTGTTGAAGAAGTATTTGAAAGAAGGCAACCAAAAAACCCAGCTGTTATAGCTCATATCTCCGGCACGGTTTCTGAAATTACCGACGAAGGGAAAGAGAAGATTCTTATACTTCTACCCGACGGAACAAGTAAAACTACAAAGAAGCGTGATCTTGAGTACCCGATACATTTCCTTAGAATGCTAAACGTCAAAGTTGGAGACAAGGTAGAGAAAGGACAATTTCTAACTGACGGTTCAGCAAACTTAGAGGAGCTATTTAAGTTTGCAGGTAAAGAAATAACACAAGAATACATTATCAGTGAGACAAGCCGTATTTATGAGCTTCAGGGTGTAACCATTTCAAGAAAGCATATTGAGGTTATCATCAGGCAAATGTTTTCACGAATGAAGGTGAAAGAATCTGGCACAACGGAACTTTCTGTCGGAGACACTGTTGAGGTTTTTGACTTCCAAAATGAAAATAAACGAGCAAATGACGACGGTGGAGAGATGGCTGTTGCGGACCCACTTATTGTTGGAATAATGGAAGTTTCACTTTCGCGAAAGAGTTTCCTATCCGCCTCATCTTTTCAGAACACCACTCGTGTCCTTATAAACTCTGCCGTTCGTGGTGGGGTTGATAAACTAAGGGGTCTAAAAGAGAATGTCATCATAGGAAGGCTTATTCCAGCTGGTACAGGCTACTCTGGAAGCCCTAAGAATGAGATGATAAAAGATTTACAGAAGGAACTGTCAGACAGCGGTTCTTACTTAGAGAGAAGCTAGGGGTGGTTGCCGAGGACACATTGGAGGACTAATATATCTCATATGACGTCTTCAGTAGAACAAATAAAAGAAAGACTCTCTATAGTGGACGTTGTTTCTTCATATGTAAAACTAGTTAAGGCTGGTAAAAACTACAAAGCAAACTCTCCCTTTTCAAATGAGAAAACTCCGTCTTTCTATGTCTCTCCGGACAGGGATATGTATTATTGTTTTTCAACCACTCAAGGTGGAGACATCTTTACATTCGTTCAGAAAATGGAAGGGGTGGACTTCTCTGGGGCTTTGAAGATTCTGGCCGATAGAGCTGGTGTTGCCTTAGTGTATGGCGGTGGAGAGAATAGAGATGAAAGAGATAAACTCTACCAAATTCTTGATAGTGCGACCGTGTACTTTGAAAATAATATAAAGAGCAGGAAAGACGTTGTAAAGTACCTTTTAGATAGGGGTCTTAGTGACAGGACAATTAAAATTTTTCGTGTTGGCTACGCTTTTAATGAATGGCAGGGCCTACATGAGTATCTGGTCTCTAAAGGCTATGGCGTATCTGACATTGAGAAGGTCGGCCTACTTAAGAAAGCTGACGACGGTAAGAGACTTTATGATACATTTCGAGGTCGCATAATGTTCCCAATAAAAGATAGCGCAGGTAGGGTTGTAGCATTTTCCGGAAGAGTTTTTGAAGGTGGAGAAAATATGGGTAAATATATAAATTCTCCAGAGACTCCCCTTTATCAGAAGTCGCGCATTCTCTTTGGCTATGACATGGCTAAGCAGACCATAAGGAAGCACGACTTTTCAATAGTGGTAGAAGGCCAAGTAGATGTACTCATGTCTCATCAAGCTGGTTTTACCAACACTGTCGCAATTTCAGGTACAGCGCTTACATTAGAACAGCTGACTCTTTTAAAAAGACTCTCTAAAAACGTAGTACTTGCTTTTGATAGTGATGACGCTGGACTCGCATCTGCCAAAAGAAGCTCACTGCTCGCGCTATCTCTTGGTATGGACGTAAAGGTTGCATGCATGAATGCCGGAGTTGACCCTGCGGATCTTATTAAAGTAGACAAAGAGAAGTGGAGAAGCACAGTAAAAGAGTCAAAACATATAGTAGACTTCCTTCTAGATAAGCTTTCAGAGGAAGAGCTGGACGCTCGCAAGTTTAAAAAGAAGGTCGCGGCTGAAGTTTTACCTTTTATCAGACAAATAGAGAACAAGATTGACCAAGGACATTTCATAGAGAAGGTCGCAAAAAGGATTGGTGTTTTTGAAGAGTCGGTAAAAGAAGAGGTACTTAAGGCTACCCTCAACACCAAGGAGGTAGAAGATGACACTGTAAAAAGAATTCCGACAACAAATGTGGTTGCAAAAACAAGAAGAGGTAGGATTGAACAGAAGCTACTAGGCATCATTCATTGGCAAGAATCTTTAAAGAAGCCAATGATGGACATGATCAAACTTAGAAAGTCATTTACTGAGGCAATAGGAAGCGAGCGTATGAGTGAGCTTGAAGAGAGATTGTCAGACAGGATAGACGAAGATATGTTTAGAGCAGAACTTTCTTATAGAGACGATAGTCTAATGAGCGATGATGTAGATGAACTTATAAACGCACTTTCCATGGAGAATGTAAAAGAGGAGCTTTCTAAAGTCACAGAAGAACTTCGTCAAGCCGAATATGAGGGAGATAACAAGAAAACGGAGAAGCTTTTAGAGAAAAGTAAAAAATTATCCGAGACTATTGCTAATTTATCAATGAATGAGTAAAGTATTCCTATGCCAAAAGCTAAGAAGATAAGTGAGAAAGTCGCCAAAAAGGCAACTAAGAAGGTAGTAAAAAAAGCCCCTAAAAAGAAGGGAGCTAAAAAGCCTGCCAAGAAAGGCACTAAGAGAGTTGCTAAAAAAGCACCAAAGAAGAAAGTAACTAAGAAAGCCCCCAAAAAGAAGGTGGCTAAAAAGGATGCAAAGAAAGTACCTAAGAAAAAGATAGTAAAAAAGGCGCCTAAAAGAACAAGCAAGAAAGAGAAGGAAAACAATAAAAAGTCCGACAAGCTACTTGCAAAAGGGCGTGAGCGTGGATATGTTACGTATGATGAGATTCTAAGGGAGTTTCCAAATATTGAAGAAGACGTTTTGTTTCTTGAGGAAATGTACGAAAAATTCACTACTGCACATGTGGATGTTCTTGAAGGTGGTGGAATGCTTGAAGAGGCTGCAACTGATGAGATTCTTTCTAAGAAAAACCTATATCGAAGAGGAGGCGACTCAAGCTACGATTCAATTCAAATGTATCTTCGTGAAATAGGGCGGTACCCTCTTTTAGTTGCTCAAGAGGAAAGAGACTTTGCACAGCGCATCTTAGACGGAGATGACGAAGCACGTAATCTTTTGGCTCGTGCCAACTTAAGGTTGGTTGTATCAATTGCAAAGCGCTACGTTGGAAGGAGTCCCGACCTAACACTTCTTGACCTTATTCAAGAGGGGAACATTGGGCTGTTTAAGGCAGTAGATAAATTTGACCACACAAGAGGCTACAAGTTTTCAACTTACGCTACGTGGTGGATAAGGCAGGCTATCACAAGAGCACTGGCTGACCAGTCAAGGACTATTCGTATTCCGGTTCATATGGTTGAGACTATTGCTAAGTACAAGCAGGTTTCAAGGCGCTTAGCGCAGGACCTCGGACGTGATCCGCTTCCAGAGGAGATAGCCACAGAAATGGGGCTTGATGTTGAGAAAATTCATAATATAGAAAAGATAAACCACGACACAGTGTCTCTTGAGAGCCCTGTAGGGGACGAGGACGATGGGAAGAGTACACTCGGTGACTTTATAGCAGATGATAAGATTCTTTCACCGGACCAGACTTCAGCGAGGAGGATTTTGGCTGACCAGGTTAATCAGATTCTTGATGAACTTTCACCAAAAGAAAGAAAGATTCTTGAAATGCGCCACGGCTTAGAGGACGGGATTTTCCACACTCTTGAGGAGGTTGGAAAGGAGTTCGGTGTAACCCGCGAGCGAATCCGCCAAATTGAAGCTAAGTCACTAGAGAAAATCCGCAACCACGAGCGTGCCAACCAACTTAAAAACTACTAATATCTAGTTATTTATTAAGAGATAATAAGTGCATGTAATATGTGTCTGTAATATATGCGTGTAATACACGACACACTACTATTCAATATATTGGAATAGTAGTGTGTTATATTGAGAGTAATAATAGTTCGTATGTCGCATGTCTCACCAAAACCTATTAATAAAGATCTTTCAAAAAAGATCTACGAGCTTCTTATTGGTGCAATAACAAACAAAAGCATTTCTAAGAAACAGCATGGAGGTGCTTTTAATGAGTTGCTTACACCTACAGAGAAAGTCATGCTAGGTAAACGTTTAGCGGCGGTCTCTCTTTTGTCCAACAATGTGAGTCCATACAGGGTGGGGAAAGTGTTACAACTAAGCCCAACAACCACTCTTAAACTGCAGACACGTCTTGAGAGCGGGAAACTGTCAAACACAAAAAGGCTTTGTAGTACTTTGAAAAAGAGTCCACTGCAGCTCTATCTAGAAAATCTCCTAAAACCGTTGCCGCGGTACGGCACAAGTCCAGCATCTTTGTTTAAAGAAAAGTATTAAAAGTAACCCCGACTATTCCAATATATTGGAATAGTCGGGGTTACAGAGAGCGTCTTAAGATTGTTTAGGAGAGGTGTTTCTTTTTGTATTCTCTCCAGAGAGGCATGAAGTAAGACTTGAAGACTTCAAGTATAATTTCATCTACGTATCTGCCTCGCACGAAATGGTTTTTTTTGTATACGCCTATTACTTTGTATCCACACTTGGCGAGATATGTAGCGCTACGATGATTGAAGGCGAGCACAGATGAATTAATTTTCCGGAGATTGAGCGAAGTGAAAGCCCAGTGTAGAAGTAGCATCTTAGCTTCCGTTCCATAGCCTTTTCCCCAGCAATCCTTTTCACCAATCATAGCGCCAGTGCTTGCACGGCGGTGGAGCATATGGATTCCGTGAAGTCCCATTGTGCCAATCACTCTGTCATCTTCTACAAGCACAATCGCAAACACAACGTTTGAGGGATTCTTAGAAACATTTTCAAGAAACGCTCTTTCGTTTGCCTCAAGCTTTGGAAGGTATGGCTTTAGAAAAATTGTCACTTCTCGGTCATTAATCCAGCGCATAAGGTGTGGGATATCACTTTCAAGAAGCGGGCGAAGATACAGCCGTTTACTCTTTAAAAATACAATTCTATTGTCTACAGTCATTTTGCAGTCCTCTTTCAAAGAACATTTCAGGTATGCTAAAAAGAAAAATCGGCTTTCCATTTAGCCGAGGGATTTCTGCGAAGTTAGAATTTATTTTAGGAGGTTCCAAACATACCGCGGCTAAACACAAACAATAAGAGACATGACGCCTTAATTTTCATAAGGCCTCTGAATCCCACGTTTGTATTTTGCTGTGGATATGAATATTCCATACATTTAGATGATGGCATATCTGTATTTTTTGTCAAATAGATTAATTTTACGCACTTTAGTTCATCTTAATTTACAGGTGCACCAGTACTGCTCTGACTATTCCAATATATTGGAATAGTTGTGATATCTTGTCGATTTAGGTGGTGGTTTACAAAGTGCTAGCAGTATTTCATGTATAAAGGTCTGAAAAGAGTGCATGATATACTTGTCTAAATGAGTCAAAAATCACCCAGAAAGCTTAGAAAAGCACCAATTGAGCATTGGAGCTATTCATCTTTGATGTCTCTTATGAGGAACCCTTTGGCGTGGTACAAGCGCTATGTAGAGAAGGTGAGTGACATGCCATCAGGGCCCGCATCCTTCATAGGGCGCGCTGGGCACTTGGCTCTTGAGTATTTCTACAAAGGCTCTTCAAAAGAAGAAGCGATAGAGAAGGGTTTAGAGTACATTCAAAATGTGGCAGATTTTGAGATTAATTTTGGTGCGGCAAAAACTAAAAGCGCTCAAAAAAAGAAACGCCAGAGTATGGAAATGGAGTATAAAAAGGCGATTGGCTTTTACTTAAGTCGCGCCCCGCGACACAAAGTCTTGGGGGTAGAGGCCGTGGGACTAGCCGAGGTAGACGGGCTTCCTCTTCCTCTTAAAGCAATTTCTGATTTAGTTGTTGAATCTAAGATCGACAAGGACGCAATAGATATTGTGGACCATAAGTTTGTAGCATCTTTTAGCAAATATGGTTCAAACAAAACCATGTTTATTATGCAAGCTATATTTAACTATTACACGGTTGCTGCTATGTACGAGAAGCCCGTTAAGAGATTTATTATTCAAGAATGTAAGCGCTCAAAAAATGCTGATGGCTCCTCACAAATGAAAAGGCATGTTATTAACTTTGATGAATGTGAAGAGGAGTTTGCAGTTTTTCATAAACTTATAAACGACGCGACGAATGAGATTACACGCCAAAGAGTATATTTGCCCAACCCATCTGATATGTTTGAAGGTGAAAATTCTTTCGACATCTACAGGCTAGAATTAGTAGAAGATTCGTAGTAAAGGGCTCTTGTTTATGCAACGGCTCACTGCCATGAGCCGTTTAAAAGGCTGATTTTGGGCCATATTAACTTCCAATGACTGGCACTCCGATGAAACCCCCGTCATTTAGTATTGATTGTACAAAGCCATCAAGAGAGCTAAACGGCTGCGCTCCTTCAATAGGAACCTGTTGGTTACCAACTATTATCACAGTGTGTGGAGTTCCTCGTGCTCCAGCATCAACCGCTTCTTGGAAACTTCTTTCTATTTGCTTTTTAAAATTGCCACTATTTAGGCATTCATTAAATGCGTCTTTATCAAGCCCCACTTCCTCTGCGATATTAGGAAGTTCGGATAGGTCGAGTCCATTATTTGATGGTGTTATTTCATAGAGGCGGTCTGTGTATGCCCAGAATCCATCATTTCCACCAAGTGAAGCAGCGCATTCTGTTGCTTCTGCTTCGCGAGGTGCTTTTGAGTGAAGCTGTGTAATAGGGAAGTGTCGGTATACCCACGCCACTGTTCCATCTTTACCGTATTTGTTTATGATTTGGTGCATTGAGTTGTGAAAATCTTTACAAAATGGACACTCAAGATCTGAATACTCTACAAACACAATAGGAGCTTCTGGGTTGCCAAGTATATGGTCATTTGAATTTACTGCAGGAACCCTAGGCTCCTCCACAGTGTCAGTACCAGTATCCTTTTCAGCTGGGGTTTTGTTAGTAATATATAGCCCACCACCAATCAGTATCCCTGCTATTACTATCGCTATTGGAATCGTTAGTTTGTTTTCCATATGTAAATGTTAATTTAGTGCTAAAGTTGCTAGTATTATGAAGGTAGAGACATTCTATCATAATAGATAATCAGTAAAAATGGATCCAATTTCCGCCATATTCCTAGGAGTTTTGCAGGGCATAACAGAATTCCTTCCAATTTCATCTTCGGGCCACCTAATATTAGCGAGGGAACTTTTTGGTATTGAGGGGGCAAATGACTTGGCCGTAGATGCACTTCTTCATTTTGCCACGGCCACAGCGATACTTGTTTATTTCCGAAAAGATTTTCAAAGGATTCTAACTGGCGCTTCAAATTGGTTTTCAAAGAAGCCGATGGAGAACACCAATAAGACCCTTCTTTTTGCATTAGTTCTCGGTACTATTCCAGCGGTTGTACTCGGTGTCCTCTTTGAAGATTCAATCGGAACCACTTTCAGAGACCCAACTCTAGTAGCAGGGGCACTCATTGCTGGCTCCATTTTAATGTTTATAGCAGAGCGCGTTGCAACAAAGAAGCCTGGGGTTTTAACCGCACGTATGGGGTTAAGGGTCGGCTTCTTTCAAGCCCTAGCTCTTATCCCTGGCATGAGTCGCGCAGGTATGACTATTTCAGGTGGAATGCTCCTTGGGTTAACGCGAGAGAGTGCTACACGTTTTGCATTTATGCTTGGTTTTCCAGTTTTAATTGGTGCTGGAACTCTTAAGGCGTTTGAGCTTTACTCAAGCGGGGTACTTATATTTAATTTTACGGCAATTGCACTTTCAATGGCAACCGCCTTTTTAACGGGACTTTTTGCAATACATTATTTGCTTAAATTCCTTCGCAATCACTCACTAGATGTATTTATAATTTACCGTTTAATACTAGCTGTAGCAGTTTTGTTTTTGCTGTAGTAGGTAAAATGGCCGCGCGCTTAGCGCGCGGCCACAACTTTATTTATACGCCCCGTCCAGCTAATCCTTGAAATACCACTTTAAGGCGGTTACTACCCCATATAAACTCATACCACCTAGAGCTGGAATTATTATGATGATGGATAGGAATTCTAATGCAAAAGTCTCAGCCATACACCTCTCCTTTCTTCAGAACATATATTTCTTCTATTTTACCACACTAAAATGGAAGTGTGTGAGTAAGAGCCGAGTCCTCTTTTTCTTCCCAGTTTGAAGTATCTAGCTCTATTGTCTTAATACCGTCCCAGTCTTTGTATTTAAGATGCCCATTCTTAAGTGCGTAGTCATATAGGTCTTTTGTTATCTTTACATCATCAAGACAGTACTTTTTTACTTTCTCAACTTCACCGTCACGCCACCACTTAATTGCATCCAATCCATGACCACTTTTGTTTACGCCAAGAGTAGCCTCTGCTACCGAGTCTAGCTTTAGGCGTTTGCCTAGAGAGTTTTTAATTTCCTTTAATAAGTCTACGCTTTTTATAGTAGCTAAATCTCCATGGTAGTACTTATTTAGAAGAGGGATATCGAAGTGGTCAGAATTGTACCCAATTAACACATCAGTTTTTTCAATTATGGGCCATAGTTCTACTAATTCTTCTACCAAGTATGCTCTGTATGAGTCTTTCTCAGAGTCGTAAACACCAACTATGGATATATCAAGTAGCCTTAGGTCAAATTTGCCCACTTCGCTAAATTCGTTGCTAGTTTCAATATCAAAAACGACCTTTCTCATATTAAGATATAAAGTTCTTTAGCTCCAAATAGTTGCCGAGATGTCTTCTTTGGCAACTTCCTTTTCTTCTCCCGTCTCTAGGTTTTTAAGCTTATATTTTTCACTTTTTACTTCATCTTCTCCAACACATATTATGTAGGGAATTGACTTCTTACTTGCAAGTTTTATCTGGTCTCCTACTTTTTTGTTAGAGATGTTTACCTCTACATTTAAGCCTTCACTTCTAAGCTCTTTCGCAAGCTGATTTGAGAAATCTACCAAGTCAGCAGTGAGTGTGCACAGATACAAGTCGGTTGTGGATTCGTATTTCGGTATTAGGCCATAGGTCTCAAGGAAGTCTGATAGGGCAACATCACCCATTCCAAAACCTACAGCAGGAAGAGCCTCACTTTCAAATATTGAAAGAAGGTTGTCATAGCGGCCACCACCAAAAATAGAACGGTTGTTCTCGTCGCCTACGTCATAGACTTCAAAGACTATCCCAGTGTAATAGTCAAAACCGCGCACAATAGAAGTGTCAACTACGACATTTTTTATACCTTGTGTTTCAAGCCTAGAGATAACCTCTTCTAGGTTTTTAGATGAGCTTGCTCGAGATAGGAGCTCTTCTAGTTTGCTAGATTTATCTCCAGTGAGCTTCGATAGCTTTTGAGAGAAGTCATCTATTTTGTCGCGCTTATCAAGAAGCCTCATTACGCTCGCTCTTTCGTCAACTGAAACGTCAAGCTCGTCAAACACAGATTCAAGAAGCGCTCGGTCGCTTATTCTTATCTCAAAGTCAGAATCCTCTGCACCAAACGTGCGCATTATTGAAGAAGCTAGAGCTATTATCTCCACTTCTGCATCAAGCCCGGTTACTCCGAATATATCTGCATTTAACTGCCAGTGTTCGCGAAGTCGTCCACGTTGTGGTCTCTCATATCGAAATAGGTTAGGGATAGAGTACCAGCGAAGTGGAAATGAAAGTTCTTTGCGTTTTGCAGCAAGCATTCTTGCCACAGTAGGGGTCATCTCTGGACGCAAAGTCACCTCACGCTCTCCGCGATCTGTAAAGTTATATGTTTGCTCATTTACTATCTCCTCACTCGTTTTACTGCGGTAAAGCTCTGTTGGCTCCAGTATTGATGCTGAATACTCGCTATAGCCAAAAGACTCGGATACAGAAGCCATTGTGTCTATAATATAGTTTTGGACAAATTGTTGTGCAGGGTAAAAATCCCGTACTCCTTTGTACGAATCTGTTGAAATCCCTTTTTTCTTCTTTTCCATTTTATTATTGTAGCTTAAAATAGCCTCTCTTAGTAGATTTGTAATATATAGGGTATCTGCCGGCTCGTAGAATTCGAGCCGACAGAATCCTAGTTGTTGTGCCTAGGGCTCCCCAGGGTGCGGGGGTCCTGGCCACGGACGCGGATAGTCATAGACCATTTTCGCATGCTCCGTTTTGGTAGAAATTGAGGTTGCCGGAATCCGACTTTTTGGGTTCCGGCGCCTACCAAAATGCGCTTGCAATCGCTGGGGCGCATCTTAGTATTGCTTGAGCAGACTAGCTCCAGCGGCGAGTCATGTGAGTGTTGTGCGTCATATGAGCCTCCATTAAAGATCTTCAAATTTCACATGAAGCCTGACCCTTGGGATTTAAAAAACCTCCGCGAGGGAGGGTAGGTACCTTCTGGTTGTTTAATAGATTAACGAACACAGAACACGCCCACACTTCCTCGAAGAAGTGTCTGCATCCAATGTCGTAGATTTTGTGTTCTTATATTCATACGTGCAGATAGGATATTCCATTTGAAAATATAAGTCAAGCCCGTATAGGCAGTTTTCTATTTATGTTATATGGTACTTACTCAAGTAGTAATAAAATGAGTAAAAAGAAGATAATGAAAGAGGGTCTTGTGGTAAAGCGAGCACAAGCAGGCGCTGGTTTCGGGCTTTACACAACTGATGCCATTAAGAAGCGGGATTTTGTTATTGAGTATAAAGGAGAGATAGTGCCAACTGCTACAGCAAATGAGCGCGGGACGAAATACCTTTTTGATATAAGTACTAGGAGAGTGATAGATGGTTCTCCTAGATACAACACGGCTCGCTATATCAATCATTCTTGTAGGGAAAATTGTGAGTCAGAAATTGATGGAAGTCATGTGTATATCTACGCTATTAAAAATATAAAAGAGGGAGAGGAGCTCACATATGACTATGGCAAAGAGTATTTTGATGAGTATATAAAAGGCCATTGTAAATGTGGACATTGTGACGGTTCTGGCAAGGTTAAGAAAAATTCTAAGAAAAAGACCAAGAAAAAGTAAAGAAAGTAAAGAAATAAAAATCCCAAAATAGTCCAATGAATTGGACTATTTTGTTTTAGTAGTAACAGGGCATGTGTGTATATGTAAAAGTATCTCAAAAGTATCTCAAAAGTATCTCAAAAGTATCTCAAAAGTATCTCAAAAGCATCCTTAAGAAACACTAAAATACTCCAGTATACTGGAGTATTTTTGGGCTCGGTTGAAATTAGATGAAGGTTATATAAAAGGTTGTGTAAAATAGTTTGTAGTGTCTATAAAATAAAAAAGCCGGCCCGCGACGTGGGGAAACTCTCCCCAGCGTCGCGTCCGTCTTGTTGTCGGCGCCTAGTCGGCGCCGTGTTGATTGAGCGCCGGTTGCTGCGCTTTCTGTATGTTGGTCCCAACGGGCCTCGTCGTCCCATCGATTTGATGAACATCGGGCAGGTCTGCGCCATCTCCATGGTCCGTTGCCTCGATGGCGACCGGGTGGCCGTTGACTTGTCGGTCATCGTCGGCCTTGTCTTCAATCGCCGAAACGATTTCCGGAGATGGTTCGGCCACGTATGGGTGCGGCATTTGGTTTGCCACCGCCACCAGACGTGACATGTTCCAAACATCTGGATTAACTGTCAGCCGCATTTTGGCCATGGCTTCCAGCTTCGCAACGGCGGCGATGAACCATATGGTATCGTCGTTGACGACGCTTGGTTCGTTTAAAGCCAGAACAGCATGAAGAATGTAGTCGGCGTGATCTGGGAACATGACACCATCGCCATTGACAATATTGCAAATCAATTCGGTCTTCGAGGCTTTTTCGTCGTCGCAGCAAAGGATTTTGTTGATGTCATGAAGGACGGCCTCCCGAGCGAGCTTCAATGTAGCCTGCCTTATGATAAGGACCGGAACCAGAACCATGTATGATGTGCCGGCAAATCTTGCCACAAGCCCTTCGATAAGCTGAAGCAATTCATGGTGTCGCTTCGGCGCTGATGTCGCGAGAATTTCGGCGCATATCGCGCCAGCCGCAAATGCCGCCCCAAATGTTTTATCGGAAGATAATATCCCGTCCCCGCGGTTGAGGACGGAATCGTGCCAGGCTGGTGGCGCTGTCTCTTTTACCAAATTTTCCAATGTACTATCTTTCTTTTTTGGCCCAAATCATTGGGACTTTTTGCCTGTACGGGTGCACAGGTTTTCGAATAATAGCACGCTCTCATAGGAGCGTCAATGCTTTGCAATGGTTCAATACCTTTGCATCACCCAAGAGAGTAAAATGCAAATATATGGCATACACAACAAATCCAAACATGGGAAAGGTGCGAAGGGACGCAGTGCGTCTCGTAAAGTACCGGGGATGGAGTACAAGAAAAGTAGCAAGATATACCGGTTTTTCTCAAAGCGCCATTGTGAAATGGTGTAAGAGAGACTCAACAGGCGGTTGGCATGAAGTGCCAACAAGAAGCT
>JADHUY010000018.1 GCA_016784305.1 Parcubacteria group bacterium | reverse complement strand
CTTTTCCTTTTTCTCATCAAAACCAACCTGAATAGCGCTGTATCCGTCTGTCTCGTCATCTTTAACTTGGGTAACCACAATAGGCCCAGCGTTTAAAACCGTTGCAGGATGCACTTTACCGTCTTCATCGAAGACTTGTGTCATATGTTGTTTTGTTCCAAGAATGAATTTCATACCAAATAAAAAAACGCCAACAATGGCGCGGATTTACTAAAAACCCTCTGCCATTGGTCCGCCTCAGCGGACTTAGCTACTCAAAATGAGTACGGAGCTAGTGTACAGGAGTCTAAAAAAAACGCAAGAAAACCGTAAACCCCACGCAATATCGCGTGGGGCTAAAGACTCATTACTTTTAGCAAATTTACGAAAATTTCTCCAAACAACCAACCCAATGTAGGGCAAGTTTGTCTGGGTTAGCAATAAAAAGTGACCCCATACTGTACCTTTCATGCTCACGTACCTCTGCCAAAGCGCAAAAAACTCCTTTAATTTGTATACGCTTGTTTCTCGCGAAAGCTTCTGCAAAGCACACAATCGCAAATTCCGCATCGTCGCGAGCGCCACCACCAACTGGCTGTGGGCTATAGTATTCCATACCAGGATCAAGTCCCCTAATCTTATCGGTCACAAGACTTCGCCAAGGAAGCAAAAGGGCCATGTTAACTTTTACAGAATCTCCGACTCGAAAATCCAACCTCTCTTTAACGTCTGGAAGAAGGGTCATATGGTTTTCATCAAATTTCATCCGTTTGGTGCGATGCAAAATACATACTCCGTTATCCCAAGCGATCTCAACAGCTTGCTGTCTTAAATTGAAAAGTTCACCTTCTGTAATAATTCCCACAACAGCTCTCCATTCTCACTGAATGAACTCTGGCTCACTGCCAGCGTTTTCTAATAGTCACTTTACACGTAAACCCCAAAAGCGCAAGAAAACAAAAAACCTCCTAATTGGGAGGTTTTTTGCTTAGCGTCTTCAAAAATGCTTTAGTAGCAATAGTCATACGGTCGTATGACTATTGCTACTATTTCTTTTTCAAGCTGAAGTGTGTGCAGAGTGCACGCTCTTGTTCTATATGGTCCGCTATTACATATAGCAACTCCTTCCCAACACGCAAATCAAGTTTAAGTAGTTGTATAAAGTCTTCACAGTCATAAGGATATACCCATACGCTGTCCTGAAGTTTATAAAATCCAAACTCTTGTAAAGTGAGACGTATTCTATCTCGAGCACGTCTCCTTTTTTCTGGTATATCAAATATGAGGAGACGCCACTTGCCGTCCCACCGTTTTGGCTTACGCAGGGTCACATTACCTTCTGCAATACTTGCCGCAAAACGTTCTCCTTTCTTTGTAAGCTCCACTCTTTTTTGTTTTCCGCTTCCTGAAGTTTCTATATAACCTCTTTCAACTAAACGCGAGAATGAACGGTTGAATCCTTGGGCCTTCTGGAATTTATTTTTCCCCGATAGTCTTCCAAGTGCACCTAGAACATTTGGCGCCACCGATGCAACAACCAAACCACCAGCCACAGCGAGAGTGGCAATAATCGCCCTGTTAAGTTTTGTTTTTCTAACACTTCGTAGGTTTTTCTTTTCAAGTTCACCCATATCTCAAACTTCCTCTTTATCTAAAACAATAACAACCCGTCCTTGAAGTAGCAATAGTCATACGACCGTATGACTATTGCTACTTCCTATAATCCCGTTACTTTATGCTTTATTAAAGCTCTATTAAAATATGCTAATCAACCAAAAACCGCTCACGTAATGAGCGGTTTTTGGTTTGACTTTTAGGCACTTATATCAATTTAACGTCAATATTAACTCCAGACGGCAAATTAAGGTTAGTTAGAGCTTCAATCACTTTTGGTGTTGGGCTCGTTATATCAATCAACCTCTTGTGCACTCGCATCTCAAACTGTTCTCGCGCATCTTTGTACACGAATGCAGCACGGTTAACTGTATATTTCTTGATTTCAGTTGGAAGAGGTACTGGTCCGACAGTCTTCGCGTCATAGCGAAGGGCTGTGTCCATAATCTGCTTTACCGAAGCGTCTAGAATTTTGTGCTCATACGCTCGTACCCTAATTCTCAGCTTCTGGAATTCTCCCTCTTCTTTCTTAGAAACTTTTTTCTTAGGAACAGCAGCCTTTGAAGCGGCCTTAGCTGGCGCTTTCTTTTTAGCAGTTGTTTTTTTAACCGCGGCTTTCTTTGCTGTTTCTTTTGTTGTCATAGTTCAATTATTGCACTTCTTTAGTGCTTTTTGCTAGTGCTAGACTAGGCAACAACCTTTGTAACCACTCCAGCTCCAACAGTCTTTCCACCTTCACGAATGGCGAAACGCTGCTTTTCTTCAATAGCAACTGGACCTACTAGCTTTACCTTAAAGGTAATAGTGTCTCCTGGCATTACCATTTCAGTTCCTTCAGGAAGAGTAACATCTCCAGTAACGTCAGTAGTTCGCATGTAGAACTGTGGCTTGTATCCAGAGAAAAATGGAGTGTGCCTCCCACCTTCGTCTTTGTTAAGAATGTAGACTTCAGCTTCAAATTCAGTGTGTGGAGTAATGGAACCAATCTTTGCAAGCACCTGTCCACGGTGAATCTCTTCTTTCTTAGTTCCACGAAGTAAAATACCAGCGTTGTCTCCTGCCATACCTTCTTGAAGCTGCTTATTAAACATTTCAATACCAGTAACGGTAGTCTTTGCTGTATTTTTAACTCCAACAATTTCTACTTCTTCACCAACTTTTACTTTTCCTCTTTCAATACGTCCTGTTACCACAGTTCCTCTTCCTTCAATTGAGAAGATGTCCTCAATAGGCATAAGGAATGGCTTTTCAGTGTCACGCACTGGGGTTGGGATGTACTCGTCAACGGAAGCCATAAGCTCAAGAACCTTCTTTACCCACTCGTCATCTTTTGATGTTCCATCAAGTGCTTTAAGAGCTGAACCTTTGATGACTGGTGCGTTCTCACCGTCAAACTCATACTTTGTAAGAAGCTCTCTTACTTCCTCTTCAACTAAGTCTACTAGGTCCGCGTCGTCAACCTGATCTACTTTGTTAAGGAAAACGATAATCTTTGGCACTCCAATCTGCTTTGCAAGTAGGATGTGCTCACGAGTCTGAGGCATCACACCGTCAGATGCGGCAACCACTAGGATTGCACCGTCCATCTGGGCAGCACCTGTAATCATGTTCTTGATGTAGTCCGCGTGTCCGGGTGCATCAATGTGTGCGTAGTGACGATTCGCTGTCTCGTACTCGTTATGTGAAAGTGCAATAGTTATACCACGCTCTTTTTCTTCTGGAGCGTTGTCAATCTCGTCAACTTTCTTCATCTTCACAGTCTGGCCGTCAAGGCTAAGAGAGTGAAGGATAGCTGCAGTAAGAGTAGTCTTTCCATGGTCGACGTGACCAATTGTTCCTACGTTTACGTGCGGCTTTGAACGATCAAATTGTTCTGCCATAGTATTTCTAGTAATTATCTTATTAGGAGAGAATGATAAAGGCGCGAGAACACCTTATCACTACCACCTACTTCGCGTGAGGCTACTAATAATCGAGCCAATGTTGCAAAGCTTGCTTTGCCGGAAAGAAAATATCGACATATTTTCTTTCTCCTCGCAGTAAACTGCGAGACATTATTCTCTCATGTTACGACGGCGCTCGGACGCCATGAGAAATTTCGCTTCGCTCAATTCTCGCGTCGCTCCTCGCTTGTCGTAATAATCAAGATAGCGAACATCTCTGCTCACATAAAAAAACACGCCTCATGCGATAGCAATATAGTATTGTTTTCCCCAAAAAAGTCAACACCCGTCGCAGCCAAACGGCTACGACGGGGTTAATGTACGCTTGTATATTTCGTATCGTACCCTCCTTCTCCTAAGCTATCCATGTAGTCTTGGACCGAACCATTCAATCCTTTTTTGCTAACAGATCCGCCAAGAGAAAAAACAAACGCAGTGGAAAGGTCTCTTTTCATGTAGAAAAAACAACCTTTAACGAGTTCCCGCAGATTCTCACTAGTTTCATCCGGCAAAACATCCCAATGACCTGCAGTAGAGATCAACCACTCTCCATTTTCATGCTGACAGAGTGCAAACAGGCTCTCGCCTCTTCTTTTATTTACGTCTTCAAGAAAGGACTCCACATCATCGTAGTTATCGTCTCTCAGAGGTATATGAAAATGCACCTCCATTGAAAGCGAGCCTTTGTTTAACTCAAAAGACATCGCCTCAAAGACTATTCCCTCTTGGCGGTAAATTGTGATGCTCTCTGACATCCCAACTTCAACAAACTTCCAACCCTCGTTATTCAAAAAGGTACGAAAAAACAAGATTACAGTTTCTTCCCTCATGATGCTCTCCAATGCACGGGTTAAGTTCCACAAAAACCATACATAAAAAGCACAAAAAAAGCGACTCACCCGGATGAGTCGCAAATTTTGGCTCTACAGAGCCTTCCTACGTCCTCTTCTCTATTATTTCTTTGGCTACGTTTTGTGGCACTACTGCGTAGTGGTCAAATTCCATGATTGAAGTACCTCGTCCTTCTGTCATTGAGCGAAGTGTTGTGGCGTATCCAAACATCTCTGATAGTGGAACTTTCGCATTTACCACCTTCATCTCCCCCCTATCATCCATACTTTCCACTGAGCCACGCTTTGAGTTTAGGTTTCCTGTGATGTCACCCATAAACTTCTCTGGGACTGTCACTTCTACTTTCATAACAGGCTCAAGAAGTACTGGTCTTGCCTTTCTTGCTGCTTCTTGGAAAGCTTGCGAGGCTGAAATCTTAAATGCAATTTCAGATGAGTCCACATCATGGAATGATCCGTCATAAAGCTCCACTGAAATATCAACCAGCGGGTACCCCGCTACGATTCCTCTCTCCATTGCTTCGCGCACTCCCTTTTCAACTGCAGGAATGTACTCGTTTGGAATAACTCCACCTTTAATAGAGTTTATAAATTCAAAATGATCTTCGCGCTTTGTGGTCTTTGAAACTTTTGCTCCTTCAACAAGAGCTGGTAGTGGCTTGATGCGAATTTTCGTGTGCCCGTACTGCCCACGACCACCTGTTTGTTTTATATATTTATTTTCAACTTGCGCCTCACCCTCAATGGTCTCGCGATATGCTACTTGAGGTGCTCCGACGTCAGCATCCACTGCAAACTCTCTCTTTAGTCTATCCACAATGATCTCAAGATGGAGCTCGCCCATTCCTGAAACTATCGTCTCCATTGTTTCTTGGTCACTCTCTACTCTAAATGTTGGGTCTTCATCTGAAAGCTTTGATAAAGCCAGCCCCATTTTTTCTTGGTCTGCTTTTGTCTTTGGTTCAATGCGAAGTGAAACCACTGGTTCAGGAAATATAATCTCCTCAAGAATAATAGGGTTTGCCTCGTCACAAAGTGTGTGACCAATTTTAGCTTCCTTCATTCCGACTACTGCCGCAATCTCTCCAGTAAATACAGCACTTATTTCTTCGCGCTTATCAGCTTGAAGGCGCACTATTCGCCCTACGCGCTCTTTCTTTCCTGTAACAGAGTTGTATACATATGAGCCCGCTTCTAACTTCCCAGAATAAACTCTAAAGAATGAGAGTTGACCTACAAAAGGGTCGGTCTGCAATTTAAACACCAAAGCTGAAAACGGCTCGTCGTCAGATGGTTTACGCTCTATCTCTTCTTCTGTTTTTGGATCAATTCCTTTTTCGGGGACCAGGTCCATCGGCGACGGAAGATAATCTACAACAGCGTCAAGTACAGTCTGCACTCCTTTATTTTTAAGAGCAGAGCCTGCAAAAACTGGGAATATGGCGTTTGCTATAACAGCCTTTCTTAGTGTTACCTTTAGCTCATCCTCTGGAATTTCTATTCCTTCAAGAAACTTCTCCATCTGGCTGTCATCGTGCTCTACTATCCTTTCAACTAGCTCTGCATGATATTTCACAGCATCCTCCATTAAATTTTCTGGGATTTCACCTTCAACAACATCAATTCCCATGTTCCCAGTAAATGTATAGGCCTTCATTTTGAGAAGATCTACAACTCCTTCATGATTTTCTTCTTCTCCAATAGGAATCTGCACGCGAATAGCTTTCTTTGAGAGCCTATCTAGCACAGTTGCATATGAACGCTCAAAAGATGCACCAGTCCTGTCTAGCTTGTTTATGAAACAAAGTCTTGGCACTTCTGCCTCTTCTGCGTAGCGCCAGTTAGTCTCACTTTGTGGCTCAACGCCTGCTACTCCATCAAAAACTACGACGGCTCCGTCTAACACATGCATTGAACGCTTTACTTCAGATGTAAAATCAATGTGCCCCGGTGTATCTATAATATTAAAACGATGCTTCTTGCTATCATCACCCTTTGCGTATGTTGGAGTCCAGAAACAAGTAATAGCAGCAGCGGTAATAGTAATTCCGCGCTCTCTTTCTTGCTCCATCCAGTCAGTAATAGTTCCACCATCATGAACTTCACCAATCTTGTGGCTCATACCAGTGTAGAAAAGTATGCGCTCACTCGTGGTCGTCTTTCCAGCATCAACGTGCGCAACTATACCGAAATTTCTTACTTTTTCTAGGGGGTAATCTCTTTCCATTTTATTATTGTAAAAATAAAGTGCTGGCTTTGCCAACACGATAGCACTATATATGAAACCAAAAAGCGATGCAACCAAAACTCTAAGTACAGACTCTCGTTTTTAGATACAGTCCTAAGCGTCAAAGTCTTACCCAACCAGTAGTTTCGGCTACCAAACAAACTCTCATTTTGATGTACAGTGCTAGGCGGGAATCAAAAACTCCGCGAGCAATACTTTTTGATATTGTGAGCGGAGTTTTTGTGAACACAACGAAGCAATGTGCTCAAAATGAAAGTTTGTTACCAAGCGAAGTGAGCAAAGGCCTTGTTAGACTCTGCCATCTTATGAGTATTCTCTCTTCTCTTTACAGCTTCACCCTCATTTTTACTTGCCAAAATTAATTCTTCAGCGAGACGCTTGTGCATTGGAGAGCCTTTGCGCGCTTTTGCGGCATTCACTATCCAACGAAGTGCCAGCGCAAGACGCCTCTCTTGGCGAACCTCACGAGGTACTTGGTAGTTTGCACCACCCACTCGCCTTGAGCGCACCTCCATAGTTGGCCCAACATTTCGTATAGCTGTTTCAAGCACTTCAAGTGGCTCAACATCTTTTAGGGTTTCTTTTACTTCTTTAAGTGCGCCATAAACAACACTTCGTGCAGTGTTTTTCTTTCCGCGCTCCATTATATAGTTGATGAGCTTGGTTACTTTGTCTGACTCATACACGATGTCAGCCTCAAGTACTCTTTTTTTCTTAATTGGACTTCGCATTTTTATTTAGCCCTCTTAGCACCATATTTTGAGCGACCTTGTTTTCTGTTTTCAACTCCAGAAGTATCTAGCTTTCCACGAACTATTGTGTAGCGAACGTTAATGTCCTTCACACGCCCGCCACGAAGTAATACCACAGAGTGCTCCTGTAGGTTGTGTCCTTCTCCTGGGATATAGGCTGTTACCTCCATGCCGTTTGTAAGGCGCACTCTGGCAATCTTACGAATAGCCGAGTTTGGCTTACGAGGAGTTTTTGTGGTTACTTTTATACAAACACCGCGCTTAAATGGTGACGGAAATCTTGTTGGCTTGTTTTTAAGAGAGTTAAACCCACGGCGAAGTGCCACAGCTTTAGAGCGGCTGCCTGGTTTACTTCTACCTTTCTTTACTAATTGATTTATTGTGGACATATAAAAAATGGCCTGATAGGCACAGGAATACTCTACTTTCTTAGCCCTCTAAAGTCAATATTCTAATAAATCCTATGCTCCAGCTAAAAATGACGTAAGTGTTCCTATAAACCTAAAGATGGGGTCGCCAAATACCATTATTATAAAAATCAAAAGCCCAAATGAAAGAAATATGTTTCGCTCCATCATATTGCGAAAGTTTGAATACTGCATAGAAAGACCGAGGGGCAAAAAGGCAGAAATCACCTTTGAGCCATCTAGCGGCGGGATAGGAAGAATGTTAATGATAGCGAGGAGTACATTTATATATATGATTACACTTGAAAGCTCTACAAAAGAAGGAGAGAGGAATGCCCCAGCTGTGCCAACGCGTATTAAAATAGCGAAGAAAACTGCAATAGCTATGTTTACAAGCGGACCTGCCCCAGCAACTATTGCCTCACCCCATTTTTGATTGCGCAAATTATACGGGTTATATGGCACTGGCTTTGCGTAGCCAAAAAGAAACGGAGAGCTAGAGAGTACTAAGAGTCCAGGAAGCACAATTGAGCCAAAAAGGTCTAAGTGTTTAATAGGATTTAGTGTGAGCCTGCCTTCTAGACGAGCCGTAGGGTCGCCGAGCATGTTTGCGGCATAGCCATGGGCCACTTCGTGTACTACCACAGAGAGGATTAAGACTACAATAATGAATACAAAATCTATTTGCATATAGGTATTAGCAATGATAGCATAGCCACTGTTATGGCAAACACATGCCCAATTACAGGAAAGACCTCAAAGGTTGCTGGCGGATATAGCAACACTGTTCGTGCTACCAAATTTACACCAACAGGAATGGTTCGCAAAAAGGTGAACTTTCAAAAAAAGAAGATTTTTGTGCCTGAACTTAAAAAGCATGTAACGCTAAAAATCTCCACAAAAGCTATCAAAACAATAAAGAAGAATGGGGCATACAAAACTCTAAAAGCCGCAGGACTTGTTTAAAACAAAAACACGTAGTAGAAGAACCACAAAACCTTGCGATATATCGCAAGGTTTTGTGGTTTGGTCTATAAGCAATTACTTAATCCTCAAGTTCTTTCCATCTGAAATAAAAAGTACAGCTCCAGAAAAAGTATATAGGAACGGTATTTCAAATTGTTTAAATAGATTAATTACGTCCTCGTGAGGATGCCCGTAGCGATTATTCTCCCCAGCTGAAACTACAATATGAAGCGGATCAACAAATCCAAGAAAACTAACATCACTTGATGTCTTTGAACCGTGATGCCCCGCCTTAAGAACTGTGCTTTTTAATTTTTCACCATCTATATCAACTAAATACTTCTCAATACTCTTTGGCGAATCACCTGTGAGCATAAAAGACGTGTCGCCATAAACTAAACGCCCTATTATTGACCCAGCGTTTGCTTCCATGCCACTTACATCTCTATCTGGAAATAAAATGTTAAAGCTTACTCCGTCAGAAAGATTTATCTTCATGCCACGCCTAGCAACTACTTGCTCGGCGTCTGAGTCTCTTAGCACCTCAACTAACGACTCGTATACTCCGGTGTCACTCTCCGCCCCCGACTCAAGAAAGTAATCCACATCATAGCGCTCCAAAACCTCAACAAGCCCAGCAATGTGATCTTTGTCAGGGTGTGTAGCCACCAAAACATCAATGGAGCGATCATAAAACGACATGACTTTCTCAAGCTCTCGCAAAACACTCCTATCAGGCCCACCGTCAATTAACATTTGATTCCCATTAGGAGCTTCAATAAATATTGCGTCTCCTTGCCCAACATTTAAAAACGCAACTGTTAGAAACTCACCGCGCTCACTTCCAAGAACCACATTCCATATAAAGACGTTCAAAATTAGAAACGCCAGAATGCTTATAACCTTGAAGTTCTCTTTTAAAGTCTTCATATTTAGAGTATACAAGTGATATAATGTAAGAATATGGAATATAAAGAACAAAAATTTGAATTAGAAGAACTTAAAGGACTATCTTCAAAACAAATTGAGGTGCATTTAGGACTTTATTCTGGCTACGTTAAGCATGTAAACCTTATTCGAGAAAAAATAGCCGAGCTTGAGAGTGATAAAGAGAAAAATGGATACTTAATAGCCGAACTTCGCAGACGCTTTTCGTTTGAATTTGATGGAATGCGCATGCACGAGTATTACTTTGAAGGTTTTGAGGGTGGAGGAAAAGAAATAAGTGATAGTGAGCTAAAAAAAGCACTCGCAGAAAAGTACGGGGACTTTGAAAGTTTTATAGAACACTTTAAAGCAGTTGGAATGAGTCGTGGGATTGGCTGGACTACTCTTTATTGGGACCCGAAGGGCAAAACTCCACACGTAACGTGGGTGGGAGACCACGAATTAGGTACCCTTTCAGGTCTTCCAATACTTATTGCTATGGATATGTGGGAACACGCCTTCATGGTGGACTATGTGCCAAGTGAGAAAGGAAAGTACATAGATGCATTTCTCTCAAACCTAAACTGGGAAGTAGTAGAGAGTCGCTTCCAAAACTCTAACTAAACAAAAATACTCCAGTACACTGGAGTATTTTTGAAATCAAGTGTTCGTAGTGTTGGGTCGTGCTTTATATTTTATTTTAACTTCCAAATTAAGAACGCGTAGAAAGTGTACATAATTAAAACTGCCATAAGAGGAAAATTATCTATTTGGACTGATGCAAATGGAGGACGCGCAAAGAAATCGACGACTGTAAGTTGATACGTTAGAAGCCCATAAGAAATAAATGCGAATGGAAGTGAGAGAACTGTGCTAAGTAACCCAACAACTCCAGCAAGAAAGCCAAAAAGCATTGTAATAGGCACTACAACTAATACGAGTAGGTTTACAGGGAGCGCAACGAGAGAAAGCTCGCCCATTTTATAAAGTAGGAGCGGTAAAACAAAAATCTGTGTAGAAACTGTAGCAATAGCAAACTCTCTGAACTGAAATTTGCTCGGCACTAAT
>JADHUY010000017.1 GCA_016784305.1 Parcubacteria group bacterium | reverse complement strand
CGCAATGGTTCAATACCTTTGCATCACCCAAGAGAGTAAAATGCAAATATATGGCATATACAAGTAACCCAAACATGGGAAAGGTGCGAAGGGACGCAGTACGTCTCGTAAAGTATCGAAAATGGTCAACAAGAACAGTGGCTATACATACGGGATACAATCAAAGCACTATCGTCAGATGGTGCAAGAAAGACCCCACAGGAGGTTGGCATGACATACCCACTCTTTCATCACGTCCACATACAAGTCCTAAAGCTCTACCACGTAGTGTGGTAAGTGAAATCATCAAGGAAAGAGTTTCAAGACGAAGATGTGCTGAGCATGTACACGTAGCCCTCAAAAAAAGAAACGTCTCAGTTAGTCTAAGTAGTGTAAAGCGTACGTTAGACAGGTGTAACTTAACCAAGAAACGTAGTGTATGGAAGAGACCACATGACTACATACGAAGACCACAACCTCTGTATTCTGGCGCTCTATTGCAATGCGACACCATACACATTAGATTACCCGGAGGTGAGAAGTTGTATGTATATACATTGATTGACCTCTACAGCCGGTGGGCATACGCAGAAGTAGTAGAGAAGATAGGTGCACAAGTGAGTGTTGAGTTCGTACAAAGAGCTCAGAGTAAAGCAGACTTCCACTTTGAAATGATACAAACAGACAATGGTCCCGAGTTCACAAAGTGGTGTACACATGGGTGGTTGAGGTTAGGTATTGCCCACAGGCATGGCAGAGTGAGAAAGAGTAATGACCAAGCTCATGTTGAGAGGTTTAACAGAACTGTGCAAGAGGAGTGTTTGGATCGAACAGTACACACCATTCCTTCGTTTAAAAAAGCGCTCAAACTATACTTGCCGTACTATAACAACGAAAGGACGCACATGGGTATTAATTATCAAACTCCTTTAGAAGTAATGCAAAGGTGTTGATTCTTTTACGTGTGTAAGCCAATATTTGCGACTCAATCGAATGAGTCGCAAATATTGGCTAATTTCAGCTCTTTGAATTAAGTCGTTTTTATGTATTCTTCAATACATTATTGGCTTTAGAACTATGATTGTCTATAATGTAAATACTAAGCTTAGTTCGTTATGAAAATTAAGCAAAAAGAAAAGGCGATTCAACTACGAAGAAAGGGTTGGACTTACTCTGAAATACTCAATGAAGTTTCGGTTGCGAAGTCGACACTCTCATTGTGGCTACGGGACGTTGGTCTAGCTGAATCTCAAAAACAAAGAATTTCGCGAAAACGTATTGAGGCACAACAAAAAGGTGCTGAAGCAAGAAGAAGACAGCGAATTGAGTTGACAAAGAGAACGTATGATAATGCAAGACAAGAAGTAGGAAAGTTATCAAAGCGTGAGTTGTGGCTTATAGGGGTCGCTCTTTATTGGGCTGAAGGTTCTAAAGAAAAGACAGGCAACATTGGTTCTGGTGTAGATTTCTGCAATACAGACTGTTCTATGGTTAGGCTATATATAGAGTGGCTTCAAAAATATTGTGGCGTACTTCCCGAGCATATTCAACTGAGTTTATATGTCCACGAGGCACATAAACACAGGATAAGTGAAATAAAGCGGAAATGGCTGAAGGAAATCGGGCTGCAAGGCACACATATTGGGTATGTATATTTCAAGAAGAATAACCCAAAGACGGTGAGGAAAAATACGGGAGCTTCATATTTTGGAACTCTTAGGGTTCGAGTGCGTGCGAGCTCAAGTGTTTCTAGAAGGATACAGGGTTGGGTTTATGGTATAACAGGAGAGCAATCCGAGATCGTCTAATGGTAGGACGTCGCGTTTTGGCCGCGGAAATTGGGGTTCGAATCCCTGTCTCGGAACTAAAAGTAGTTAATGATATAAAAGTGTTGGACTTTAAAATGTAACTATAAGGCTGAGATTGCAGAGCCGATTCTGAAAGAATCACAGACCGAGTTCGGCTATTCTGTTGTGAGGAACGAAAAGAATCAAGTGCAAAGCTTAGGAGCCACTTCCACAATTACTCCAGTATACTGGAGTAATTGTGGTTAGTGAGTTGCGCCGAGCCCTAGTCCGGCAACAAGTAGTCATATATGATAAGTTTCCACCACTTGTCACAAAAAGCGCCCAAGTTGGGCGTTTTTTGTTTTGGCAGGGGCGGCAAATCGCTCGGTCTTCTTAGAGAACCAGTTTAAGGTTCGAACTTTTTGGTATACTCTTCGTAATGGAATCAGAAAGAGATTTTTTACCAAAATTAGAAAAACCAGATTCTTTATATCACGGAACCAACGATGGAGGAATTGAAAGTTTTGAGCCAAGAAAAAGGTATACTCCAAACGGTTTTGATGTGCCGCCACGTGTATATGCTACAGCAAACCCAGCATTTGCAGCCGCGCATTCTTTTCCTTGGATGAGCAGTGAAGGCGTTGACCTGTCAATTGACGACGGGAACGTACTTCTTAGTGTACCTGAGCATATTAAACATCGTTTAGATCAAGAGGTATTTATTTACAAACTGAGCAGTGATTCATTTGAAAATACTTCTGAAGAAGCAACCGGTGAGACATTTCATTCTGAGGAGAAAGTTCAACCGCAGGAAGTTATAAAGTTTGGGTCAGTAACTGAAGCTGTGGAGCACTTTGGAGGCAAGGTTGAAATTATTTAGCACTACACCCACGCAAAAGAAAAAGATCATTCTAATAGCAATTCTAATAACAGCACTTCTACTTATATGGGCCGAGCTAGGTGTTGGTATTTTTGGGACCCCGTGGGCGGGTTCGTGAGTATAGAAAATATTTAATGTTTAAAATTACAAGAAGGACACGCCAAAAGAAACCGACTAAACACTATAGTAAGCACAAGGAGGTGGCTCGGGCGTTTGTACATGCTCATTTGGCTATGTATGCAGATAAGTATGGATTTAAATATAACCGAGTAGCAATCCGTAATTCCAAGCGAAGTTGGGGAAGTTGCTCTGAACACGGCAACTTGAACTTTCATTATAAAATTATCTTTCTACCGCAAGAACTGGCTAGCTACCTTATGGTGCACGAGCTGTGTCATCTGAAAGAGTTTAATCACTCTGTGCAATTTTGGGCACACGTAGAAGAAATTATTCCTAATTACAAAGAGTGTAGAAAGCGTTTAAAAGAGCATTAATTACAAATGAATAGTATCTGCGGTATAATGAATATTATTCTTTAAGTTATGTTTGTATGAAGACAATTAAGTGTTCACAGGTTGGAGGAGAGGGTTGCACATTTGAGGCAACGGCAGAAACTCCTGAAGAGGTAAAGACGCAAATGGGCGAGCACGCACAAGTCGCGCATGCTGAGATGATGGCTAAGGCGACACCGGATGACATGAGTAATTGGAACAAAATGTTTGATAAGTTGTGGGAAGAAACGCCAGAGAGCGCATAAAAGCAACGAAGCATCCCGAAAAGTGGATGTTTTGTTTTTGATATAATGTAAAAATGTTTACGTCTGAACGTGTTCCACATAGATATAATCCAAAATATATTCACCATAAAGGTCGTGGTGTTGTTGGAAATATAAGTCAAGTGGTTTTTGGCCTACAAGACGGAATGGTCTCAACCCTTGGTGCAATAACAGGTGTCGCAATTGGTAGTGGTGAGCATTACATTGTGCTTTTGGCGGGAGTTGCAATTATCTCTGTTGAGTCTGTGTCTATGGGTGTAGGTGAGTACATATCTAGTCGCTCTGAAAAGAAGGTAATGGAAAGAATACTAGCCGAGGAGCGTGAAGAAATAAAGAAATATCCAGAAGAAGAGCACAGTGAGTTGGAAGACCTTTTTGTGCGTGATGGATGGCCAAAAGAGCTTTCAAAGACAATGGCAAATACTGCAAGAGAGAACCCAGAATTGATGCTTGCTGAAATGGCATACAGGGAGCTTAATATTGCTTCAAGTGAACTTGAACATCCTGTGCGAAACGGAGCCTTTATGTTTTTTGCATACATCGGTGGTGGACTCATCCCTCTGTTGGCATATTTCTTCCTGCCTATTTCAAATGCAATTTTAATATCTGTACCTATGACACTTGTGGCGCTCTTTGTGCTTGGAGCGGGGCTTACAAAATACACAAAGCAATCGTGGCTAAAGAATGGACTGCATATGTTTGTATTTGGTGGCGCGGCGCTTGCGATTGGTCTGGTTGTAGGTGTTGTGATGCGCACTTACTTTGGAGTATAAAAAAGTAAAGTAATGTAGTATATTAGACATATGGCAAAAGGAAGAGACAAACAAAAAAAGAACGTAAAAAAGCCCAAGAAAGCCAAGGTGTTTAAGTAGGGGCGGTCTGAAGGTTGACGTCTTGTATATTCAATGTATTATACAGACTGTTTTATTGTTGCACATTGAAGGGAGTATGGCATGAGTGAAGATAAGGTGGTGGTCGGCCCTCTCACTATCTGCGAGAAGGAGAGGACTGTTTCGGCTGGCGGAAAAAGCGTTAAGTTGCATCCAAAAGAGATGCTACTTCTGGCACTTTTGGCAGGAACGCCGGAAGTTGCCGTGGAAAAAACAGATCTCTACATGGCACTTTGCACACGGGAACGTGGCGGCAGAAAGAAACCAGCTCCAAAAATCATTGATGTGTGGATTTGCACAATGCGGAAAAAGCTGGAAGATGGACTTGGCAGAGGTTTCGGTGGCCATATTGTTACCGAGTTTAGCGTTGGCTATATGCTATGCGCTAAGGCAAAGCCCGTGGATGTTTTTCCCAAAAGGCCGAAGAATCATGGTCCTGAGGGTATAACTTGCCGCATGGCGGTATTGGCATCCGGATGAACATAGCGGGAGCGAAAAGGCCCAGCGCAATTGCGCTGGGCCCTCTCTTTTTACACGAGGAGTGTTTGACCTGTTGGAGAATTTGCGATCGAGACGACTCGGTCGTAAATTTCATGTGGGATAGTATAGTTGGGGTATGGATAGAGAACAACTGACTAAAATAATAGAATCAAATAAAGAAGCGAATTGGTGGAAGTCAAATTTATTTCAGAATGTAGTACGCCCACAACTTCCAAATGAACTTGAGATAGTATTGCCTCCACCCGACGAGGGGGATAATTACAATTGTTTTGCGTTTGTCTTTGGTTTAGAAAATGACCCTGAGTTTTTGGGCGGGAAAAACCCTATACAGAGTGAATTTGTTGAGCATCTTATTAGAATGAAGGCTTTGACTTCAACAGACTTACCGGCGTCGAGAGATTTTATTTTTTATAAAATTAAAACTGGAAAAATTACACATGGTGGAATTGTGGAATCAGTAAATCAAGTAATTTCCAAATGGATGTGGGGACCAGTCGTTCGTCATAAGCTTTTAGATGTCCCTTCAAGTTTTGGTGACGTACATCTATTTTTTAAATCCGTACCGAGCTTTAAAATAAAAGAGGAATATATAGCTTATAAAGCAAGTGGGGTTGAGATTAAACCGATAGGGTAGTGTTACATGAAGTACACGGTTTATATATTGAAGTGTTGTGACGGAACGCTTTACACTGGTTCAACTTTAGATTTGGAAAAGAGGATTCGTGAACATAACGGGCTCTTAGTTGGTGGTGCAAAATACACTAGGGCGCGTCGGCCTGTTGAGGTGGTTTATAAAGAGGTGTGTAAAACTCTAGCTGAAGCTCGCGCAAGAGAGGCGGAAATAAAGAGGATGAGTAGAGAAAAGAAGTTGTCTATGATCTAGTAGACTGGTAGGTGTGGTAGGATTTTTAGATGACACCGAGCCCAGAGAATATATTCAAAGGCACAGCCTGGTACTATTCGCGTTTCAGGCGGCCATATACAAAGAAAATGTTCTTGGATATTGCTGAGTATTATGGACTTGATGGTAAAGGGCGTCTGCTTGATTTAGGTTGTGGCACAGGAGAGATTGCCATTCCACTGTCGCGGTATTTTAAAGACGTTGTAGGTGTGGATCCAAGTGAGGACATGTTAGTTGAGGCTACTATCAAAGCAAAAGAAAAAGGTATTAAAAATGTGGTATGGAAAGAGGCGAAGGCAGAAGATATTGATGGGGCGCTAGCGCCCATTCGTTTGGCTATTACGGGCGTGTCATTTCATTGGATGGACAAGCCAAAAGTTCTTGAGAAAGTGCACCAACTTGTTGAGAATGGAGGTGGAATGACTATTATTGACGACTCGTCCCCAGTTCGCGGTAAAGAGAAAACAGAGGATTGGAAAATGAAGCGAAAGGAGCTCATTATAAAATACCTCGGCGAAGACAGGAGGGCGGGTGACTATTTACATAAAAACTTTATCAAAGAAAAGCGTCCTTTTAAGGACTTAATAGAGGAGTCCATGTTTCGCACATACGAGTTTAAGGAATATCCTTACACAACAGAGAGGAGCATCGATGAGGTTATTGGTTTTTTATACTCAACATCTTATGCATCCAAAAGGCTTTTTGGTGCGAAAGCAAGTGAATTCGAGAAGGAGCTTAAGGAAGAGCTTTTAAAGTTAGTGCCATCAGGTAAGTTTGTAGAGGAAGGAAAAACTGATGTATTCTTACTGAGGAAATGAATAATGCGAGTATAGAGAATTTAACTTTATGAAAATGTTTAGTGAGAAAGTGGTTGAGATTGCAAGAGCAATTCCAGAAGGGAGAGTGACAACATATGGCAGGATTGCTCGCGCCGCGGGAGGCGGGGCTATGGCTTCGCAAAGCATTACAAATATATTAAGTAAAGCAAGAAAGGATGGTGGTGTGGAGATACCATTTCATCGCATAGTTTACGCGGATGGCAGGGTTTGGATAAATAAGTCACACCGCAAAGAGCGTATGAAGCTCTATGAAGATGAGGGAATTGAGGTAGATACGAGCGACAGAATAAGTAACTTCGCAGACGTGCTTTTAGAGTTTGAGTAAGATGTTTCCTTGTAAAGGTAATATCTTTAAAGTATTGTTAGATTTCATAAGGGCACGTGGTGCTCTTTTTGTATATAAAATATGGCTCAAAAAGAAGAAACAATAGTTAGATTTAGTGATGTGTCATTTGATTATGGCCCAAAGAAACCTATTTTAGAGGAGGTTAATTTTGGTGTGCGTCGTGGTTCAAAAATAACCCTTATGGGTCAAAATGGTGCTGGTAAAAGCACGCTCCTCGGGCTTATAACAGGTAAAGCAAAGCCTGAAGATGGTGATATACACATTTCACCAAAACTCTCTATCGCTATAGCGCCGCAAGTGATGCATAGAGATAAATTTGATTTAACCATGCGAAAGTTTTTTGAAGGAAGCTTTTCCGAAAAGGTATATGACATTGACCCTAAGATTGATGACGTCTTGGAGGTTGTGAATTTGCGCGCTGAAAAAGAAAGAAAAATAAAGGATTTCTCTGGGGGACAGCAAGCAAGGCTTCTTTTAGCTTCCGCATTAATTCAAAATCCTGATTTACTATTACTAGATGAGCCGACGAATAATTTGGATAAAGATGGAGTAGAGCATTTAACTAAGTTTCTAATTGATTATGAAAAGACAGTTATAGTCATTTCACATGATGCCGATTTCTTAAATGCTTTTACAGAGGGGGTGCTTTATCTAGATGTGTTTACTAGAAAGATGGAGCAGTACACTGGTAATTACAATGATGTTGTAAAAGAGATAGTAGCGCGCGTTGAGAAGGAGCGAAGGAAGAATGCTCAAGCTGATAAACATATTCAAGATAAAAAAGATAAGGCCAACTTCTTTGCAAATAAAGGTGGAAAGATGAGAATCCTAGCTAGGCGTATGCGCGATAGTGCACAAGAAACAGAAGATTCAAAAGTAGATGTAAGGCGTGAAGATAAGGTAATACGAAAGTTTAATATTGATGTAGCGAAGCATCACGTAGGAGAGATACTCCACGTTAAGTCGCTTTCCATCGTTAAAGACCATAAGGTGGTAAAGAGAGTGGCGCGTATTTCCCTAACTAAGAATAGACATCTTCTTTTAACTGGTCCAAATGGAATTGGGAAAAGTACACTTCTTGAGCATTTAGCGCACGGTACTGAAAAAGGGGCTACAATAGCAGAAGGGGTTAAGGTGGGCTACTACAGGCAAGATTTCTCTACTCTTAATTTTGATGAGACAGTTTACCAGACCCTAGAGTTGGTAATGGAGAAAAAAGACGAACAGATGCTACGGAGTGTTGCGGCAGGGTTTTTAATTACAAGCGATATTATATATACAAAGGTTGGCGATTTATCTGAAGGACAGAAGGGCCTCGTTGCATTTGCGCAGTTGGTACTTCTAAAGCCAAATCTCCTTATTCTTGATGAACCTACGAATCATATAAACTTTAGGCATTTGCCGGTAATAGCTAAAGCACTGGACCAATACGAGGGGGCGATGGTGCTGGTTTCTCACGTACCAGAATTTGTAAAGCAAATACGCATTGACGAGACTTTGGACCTTGAGAAACTAAAGGCTAAGTAAATTGTACCGCGTAGCTTAATTACTGGCACTTTAAGAAAAATATAGTAGGGTAGAGTAGGACAAATTTGAAAGGGAGACATGAAAAATGTCCAAGTGTGACAAATATACATTTGGTAGGCCTGAGACGGCAGCCAGCAACCCGATTGATCCTGCCCTGTTGAGGTTGGATAGTACGCTCGCACGACTTCAGGGGGCTAGAGATTTGCTCATTGAAGAGTGCAATCACCATTTTGTTCCACGTGATAAGCATCTTCTTTTGCCAACTGGTGTCACTGATGTTTGGAGCGCTGGAATCATTGGACCTCTTGGTATAAGTAGTGCCGCTTTTACATTGCGCTGCACGAAATGCCGCTACGAAAAAGGCACCTCCTTGATCACTAACTGCTCTGTGTGTGCTGGTCAGATAGCAGGCGAGGCAAAACATGATGAAGATATCAGTGCCTACTTTTCAGAAGCGAGATCGGAACATGTCCTGTGGTTAGGTTCTTGTGTGAATGGCTGTATTAAGGTCGCAGCACAATTTCCGCTTGTCCATAGGATCTATCTTCCTTAAAGACGAACTGCAACAGATGTCAAACGAATTGGGGTCGCTTCCGGGCGGCCCTTTTCTTTTTATAACTAGAAAGGAAAAACGACCCTCAAACGGGAGGGTCGCTCTTTCTTCCAAATATAAAGCTTGGACTGTTCACCAGTGGACGAAACACATAATTGCCATCAATTTCAGTCTTCTCGGCAATTATAGGCCACCAAGTAAGGCTTGGAGCTGAAGCATGTATAAATAGACCGTGACGTTCACACAAACTCTCCAGTTCATCAAGGAACTTTCCCACACGGTTAAGCAGTGAGGATTCCACCCACGGAAGATCATCTGGCCAAAGCATCTGTGCGATTTGTGCTGCCCTAACAATGTTGTATTCATGTACGGGTCGGATTGTCCTCATGCCCTCTTCATCAATAGGTTTAAGAGTATAAGGCGGACTTAGACCGAACGGCTGTCCTACCTCTTCTTCATCCACGAAACCGCGTATGTCAAAGTATCTTCCGTACGAAAGAGATATAACGGCGTGACGGATTTTTTGACCTTCCACATCTTGCATTAGGCCGACCATTGGCAAGCTCGTAGCGCGATGGACTCCGATGGCAAATTCGTAGCACGCGCCGTCGAGAAACGTGCTTGCGTATACGAGTTGTGTGTCTAGTCTTTCGCCATCTGTAGGAACTTCATATGTACTCATTTTCTATGTACCTCTCCTAAGTTACCTAACGCAGTTTTGCATTATTTCTGGATGGATTATGTAGGAAGTAGTTGTTGAAGTCAACGAAAGTCTGATTAATTGTTCTATATATCGAACAAAACACCCCAATGACTGCCCATGGGCAGTCATTGGGGTGTTTTTGGTTTAGAGTTAATAGCGCTTCTCTGGAATGAAAGTTAGGGCCATGCCTTTCTTTGTAGCGCGACCAGTGCGCCCGATGCGGTGCACGTAGTCTTCAAATGTACTTGGTAAATCGTAGTTTATGACGTGAGTCACGTCATCTACGTGGATACCACGCGCGGCAACATCTGTCGCAACAAGCACGTCTGCATTTCCAGATTTAAATTTCCTAAGAGAGCTCTGTCTTTGTCCGTGGCTTTTATTTCCATGAATGGACTCGGCCTTGATGCCGTCTCTTGAGAGCTGTTGAGATAGCTTCTCTACGCTGTGCTTCATTGAACCAAAGACTAGTACTCGTTTGCACTCTTCTTTCTTTAGTAAGCCACACAATGTTTCATATTTTGAGTTTGCTCCATAAGGAACAACATCTTGCGCAATACTGTTTGTGACATCCTTTTTCTTAACCGATACCTTTATTGGGTCTCGTAGAAAGTCACTTACAATAGCATCCGTTTCTTTGGTCATGGTTGCAGAGAAAAATAGAGTCTCTCTAGTTTTCGGAGTATATGAAAGAATGGTGCGCATGTCATTTATGAATCCCATATCAAGCATTCGGTCCGCCTCGTCAAGAACGACCGTTGTAACATCAGCAGGGTTGAAGCTCTTTCGCTTAATAAGGTCCAGTACTCGCCCGGGTGTACCTATCACAAATTGATTTCTTTTACGAAGTGCCATTATCTGTGGGCGGATGTTTACTCCACCAACACAAGTAACAGAAAATATACGAAAACCTCGTGAAAGTTTTCTAAGCTCATCTTCAATCTGAATAGCGAGCTCTCTAGTAGGAGTAAGTATTAAAGTTTGTCGTTTGTGTTCCTTGATGGTCTTTTCGATTAAGGGAATCAAAAACGCAGCAGTTTTGCCAGTTCCTGTTTCGGCAAGTCCTATTACATCTCTCCCGGCTAAAATCTCAGGAATTATTTGATCTTGTATGGGAGTAGGAGAACTCATACCAAGAGTCTTTATTGTATTAACAAGCTTTCCGTCAAGTCCAAAGGTAGTAAACTTGTTTTTCGGTACGTATACCTCCTCGGAAATATTAACTGGATTTGTATTTATAAATAGTGATGGGTCAAAAGAGGGCATTTTTCTGGCTTGGCGGTTTCCACCACCACTTCTGTTTGAGCCACCTCGGTTTCCGCCACTTCTGTGTCCGTTTGAGGTATAGCCTCCAGGACTACGGCTTCCACTGCTTTTATATCCACCAGAACTACGCCCATTAGAGCTATATTTTTGTGATGGACTGCTACTTCTTGAACCACTAAATTTCCCGCGACGCGGTTTATAAGTAGTTCCTGTTGATGTACGACTTTTCCCACGTACTTGGCTACCCCGACTAGGTCGGTTAGGTGTGTTCATATTATTTTTTTGTGTTACGAAACGGTAAGCCGTTTCAGGGCTGTGTGCAGGTATTAATTCAAACGTAACTGTATTTAGCAATCGTCTGCAGCTAGCGAGCCCTACACGAGATTCAAAAGCTTGAGGAGATAGTAGCATGTATTCCTTCCTGAGTCAATATCACGCAATGGTTCAATACCTTTGCATCACCCAAGAGAGTAAAATGCAAATATATGGCATATACAAGTAACCCAAACATGGGAAAGGTGCGAAGGGACGCAGTACGTCTCGTAAAGTATCGAAAATGGTCAACAAGAACAGT
>JADHUY010000016.1 GCA_016784305.1 Parcubacteria group bacterium | reverse complement strand
CTCTTGCTGTAGTTGTTGGAGGCTTCATGTTTGCAAGAGGGTCTTCCTTTGTAAAGGACAGCCCAGTACTATCTCGTCTTGCTTCAATATCAATTTCTGAAGGCGATCCTCGTTTTGCAGTTTGGAACATGGGATATCAAGCATTCAAAGAACGCCCTATTTTGGGTTGGGGACAAGAAAACTTTATTTTTGCATTTAATAAATATTACGATCCAAAGATATATGATCAAGAGCCATGGTTTGATAGAGTTCATAATATTTTCTTTGACTGGCTAGTGGCTGGCGGAATATTGGGTCTTGTTTCTTATCTAGGATTATACTTTTTCTCTCTTTATTATCTTTGGTTTGGAGGGAAAAGTGTATTTAGCACGGCTGAAAAAAGTATATTTACAGGTGTATTTGCAGGCTACTTCTTTCACAACCTCTTCGTTTTTGATAATATCGCGAGCTACGTACTTTTCTTTTCTGTTCTCGCATATATTCATCATAGAGTTGTAAGTGGAAAGGAGGCCCCTTCTTATTCCGAATACAGTAGAAGTTCTATAAACAGGCTTGTTGTGCCGGCAGTATCTGTGTTACTTATAGCTTCAGTATATTTACTAAATGTGCCGGGTGTTTTACAAGCACGTGCTCTTCTTAAAGCTCTTTCACCAAACCAGGAAGGTGTTTCTAAAAATTTGGAACTTTTTAGAGATGCGTTAGAGTATGATACTTTTGGAAATCAAGAAATACGCGAGCAGTTAATGCGAGGTTCTATTTCTTTTGTTTCAAGGCAAGACGTTGAGCTTAATGACAAACAAGAGCTTTTCTCTCTAACAGTTGGTGAGTACAAAAAACAAATAGAGCAATCTCCGAATGATGCTAGGCATCATTTGTTTCTTGGAACCGTATATCGTGCGTATGGGCAGAATGACTTAGCTTTAGAGTCTGTGTCTCGTGCATTGGAGCTTTCACCCCAAAAGCAAGTAATTCTTTTTGAGATTGGACTTAATCAGTTAAATAAAAATAATACGAGTGCCGCTCTTTCAACATTCAAGAAGGCGTTTGAATTAGCACCAGAATACACTAGCGCTAGAATCTTTTATGCAGTATCAGCAATTTATGCTGGAGACAGAGCGCTAGCAGATAGCTTGTTAAATGATGGGTTTGGAACCCTGATAGTTAGTGACGATTTGCTAGTACAGGCCTACTTTGACGTTGGGTTATTAGATAGAGTAATAGCTATTTGGGAGAGTAGAGTTAATAGCCAGCCAAATAATGCACAGTTTCATATCTCGTTAGGTGCCGCTTATTTACAAGCTGGAAGAAGGAGTGAAGCGGTAGCAGAGATTAGAAAGGCAATTGAGTTTAACCCAGCATTTAAGGAACAAGGGGAATTCTTTATTAAAGAGATACAAGCTGGAAGAAACCCGTAGTCTATGAACAAATTGTTTTCAATAGTACGTCGGCCGTGGGGGTGGATGGTTACTTTGCTTCATGCTAATAAGGCGTGGATCAAAATAATTCGTGTTTTGCCTGGTGAGTGCACAAGTGAGCAGAGCCACAATGAACGCAGAGAGATCCACATAAAATTGTATCCGACGTTATCTATAAAGAAGGTTGCAAGTGGAGAGCGACATAGAATGTTTGGCGGGCTATATTTGGAGGTTGCTTATGGACACCCTAGAGAGGAAGACGTAGTCAGATATGATGATAAGTATGGTCGGACATAACGACTTGCTTTTTTTGATATTTATGCTAGTATACTCTTGTGAGTGTCACATAAGTTGTGGCTCTAAAAAAGTCTACGAAAAGCCCGCCTTTGGCGGATTTTTCGTTTCTATATAATTAAATAATGATATACTTTTTGTGTGAATTGTTTTTAGCTGTGGCTAGCGGCGGCACTCACATAAGGCTTTTGTTTTTGGAGCTCGCACCCGCTGGCCATAACTAGACGTAACTACATGAAGATAGAAAAAGATATTCTACTTAGCCCACTTACTACTTTTAAGGTTGGTGGGCATGCCTCTTATTTCGTATCAGTAACAAACATTGATGAACTCCGTGCTGCATTTGATTTTGCCGAAAACAATGCTTTAAGAACATTCATTCTTGGCGGCGGGTCAAACATTGTTTTTAAGGACAATGGGTTTGACGGGTTAGTAATACATGTCGCTCTTCGTGGGATTATTTTTAATGACAATGAAGTGGAAGCGTTGGCCGGTGAGAGTTGGGATGAGCTTGTGCGCGAATCTGTAGCGCGCGGATATTACACACTTGCAAACCTGTCAAATATCCCTGGTTCAGTTGGCGCAGCACCAGTTCAAAATATTGGTGCGTACGGAGTTGAATTAAAAGATGTGCTAAAAAGTGTAGAAGTTTTTGATACGAGAGATAATAAAGTTAAGACACTTTTAAATAAAGATTGCAAATTTACTTACAGAGACAGTATTTTTAAAAATACTGCTTCGCATTTAGTAGTTATTAAAGTAGTTATTTCTTTTAATGAAAATAAACCAAACATTTCCTATAGAGATTTAGCCGAGTATTTTAAAGAAGGTGAAGTCCCATCTCCTCTAGAGGTGCGAAACGCGGTGATAGAAATACGATCTAGAAAGTTTCCAGATTTAGATAGATTTGGAACAGCTGGGTCGTTTTTTAAAAACCCCATAATTACAAACGAGAAATATAGTGAACTACAAGGCGTATTCCCTGATTTACCAAATTATGTCGTTGATGCTAAGTGCGTAAAGATTCCCCTAGGGTTTATTTTGGACAGGCTTGGCCTAAAAGGTGAAAAGGTTGGAGCAATTGAGGTTTATGAAAAACAAGCATTGGTTCTAATAAACAATGGAAACGGAACATTTAAAGATGTAAAAACTCTAAGTGAAAAGATTAAAAGAGTTATAAAAGAAGAAGTTGGAATTGAAATTGAAAAAGAAGTTACATTTGTAAAATAAAATAAATAATTAACTAATTTAGTTATCCACATTAACTTTGTAAAGTTTATTGTGTTTAGTTTTTTGCAGTTTGATAATGTAAATAACTTCTCTAACGCGTTACAACAACTTTTGTACAAAAGAGGAGAAGGTCGGTTTTATTCAGCTTAAATTAGTTAAAGCATGGCTGCAAAAAAACGAAGAAAAGTAGCGAAGAAGACTGTTGCTAAGAAAGCTCCTAAGCGAAAAGCTGCAAAGCGAAAGGTTGCTAAGAAAGCTCCTAAGCGAAAAGCTGCAAAGCGAAAGGTTGCTAAGAAAGCTCCTAAGCGAAAAGCTGCAAAGCGAAAAGCTGCTAAGAAGACCACAAAGCGAAAGGCCACCAGCCGCAGGAAGCGCAGGTAGCCTGTCCGCAGGACTACTTCTATCAAAATTCCCTCAGTGGGTCAACCCGGAGGGAATTTTGTGTCCTTTTAGAGAAGCCAAATATAGGCTAGTATTGACTGCGTATGTTTTCAATTAAAAAACTCCTTGGGGCCGACGAGGGCGCCAAGGAGCTAAAAAGCATCAGGCCTATAGTTGATAGGATAAACTCATATGAGAGTGCTATTTCCGCGCTTTCAGACGACGCTTTGTTTGTAAAGACAGATGAGTTTAAAAAAAGGCTTAAGAGCGGCGAGACGCTAGATGAAATGCTTCCGGAAGCGTTTGCGACAGTTCGTGAGTCCGCAAAGCGCACACTTAATGAGAGGCATTTTGATGTACAGCTATTGGGTGGGTTAGTTCTTCACAATGGAGGTATTTCTGAAATGAGAACTGGTGAAGGCAAGACTCTTGTTGCGACACTTCCTGCTTACTTAAATGCACTAACAGGCAGGGGTGTACATATCGTCACAGTAAATGACTACTTGTCTCGCCGTGACGCTGTGTGGATGGGGCAGATTTATTCCCAATTAGGACTTAGTGTTTCAGTTATTAATAATGATGCTTCTTATATATATGACAAGGGGCACGTTGATAAAGACAAGGAAAGAGACGAAAAAGGTTCGTTTAAGATTATTTATGATTTTTTAAAGCCGTGCTCAAGACGGGAGGCATATGAAGCAGACATAACGTACGGCACAAATAGTGAATTTGGATTTGATTATCTTCGCGACAATATTGAATACGAAAAGAAAGAGTTACGTCAAAGAGACCCATATTTTGCGATAGTTGATGAGATTGACTCTATATTAATAGATGAGGCTCGTACTCCGCTTATCATCTCATCTCCTTCGGAGGATTCTGGTGAGCTATACGCTACGTTTGCAAGCGTAGCGAACCAGCTAAAGGAGGATGAGCATTATGTTATTGAAGAAAAGCACCGTCAGATTTCTATGACGGATGCGGGGATTGAGAAAGTAGAACAACTGCTTGGCCTTGAGAATATTTATACTGAAAAGGGTGTTAAGTACGTACATCATTTAGAGACCGCAGTGCGTGCTAAGGCACTATTTAATAATGACAAAGAATACGTTGTAAGAGGCGAAGAAGTTATTATTGTTGATGAATTTACTGGTAGGCTCCAGCCAGGCAGGCGCTGGTCTGAAGGGCTCCACCAGGCAATAGAAGCAAAAGAAGGTGTGCCACTTCAGAAAGAGTCACGCACATTTGCGTCTGTAACGTACCAAAACTATTTTAGAACTTACGAAAAGCTCTCTGGCATGACAGGTACTGCAAAGACCTCTTCTGAAGAGTTTTATAAAGTCTACGGACTGAATGTTGTTGAAATTCCAACCAACAAAGAAGTGGAAAGGAAAGATAATGAGGATCTAATATTCCAAACAGAGCAGGGTAAATTTACAGCAATTGCCAGACGTGTCAAAGAATTAAATCAAAAAGGTCAGCCTGTATTAATAGGCACGGCTTCAATTGATAAAAACGAATTATTAAGTGCGTATCTTAATAAAGAAGGTATTAAGCACGAGGTACTAAATGCAAAGAAACATGAACAGGAGGGGGAAATAATCGCGCAGGCTGGGATGTTGGGAAAAGTAACAATAGCTACAAACATGGCTGGTCGTGGTGTGGATATTAAGTTAGGCGGTGCTATGGCTACAAAGGAGGAGTATGAGGAGGTGAAAGCCCTCGGCGGGCTATTTGTGCTTGCTACAGAGAGACATGAGGCAAGGCGTATAGATAATCAGCTTCGAGGTCGCTCAGGTAGACAAGGCGACCCAGGTGAGACAGAGTTTTTTGTTTCGCTTGAAGATTCGCTTATGCGTGTGTTTGCATCCGACACTATAAAGAAGATGATGGGTCGCTTTGGAATACCAGAGGATGAACCGATTGAAAATAGCTTGATAACAAAGTCTCTTGAAGCTGCGCAAACCAAGATAGAGGGATTTCACTTTGACTCGCGGAAATCAATTCTTTCATTTGATGATGTGATGGACCAGCAAAGGAAGGCGGTATATAAAAGAAGGAAAAAAATTATATGTGGCACAAATGAGGAGGTACTAGAAGTTTTGATTGATTCCATCCCAGAGGGCAACGAGGATGTGAATAAGGTTATTGAGACAAAACGCAGGGAGCTTGGCGAGGAAGAGTTTTATAAATCTCTGCGCAGACTCATGCTTCAAACATCGGACATGCTTTGGGTAGAGCACCTTGAGACTATGGACTATCTTAGAAGTAGTGTAAATTTGCGTGCCTATGGTCAGCGCGATCCATTAGTTGAATACAAAAAAGAAGGGTTGTTTTTGTACAAAGAGCTTGAATCTTCATTTGGAGCTGGGCTTCTTCACAATTTGCCAAAGATAACTTCTGGAGCGTTTAAGGAAGAGGAGAATAAAAAGCTGAATGAAGTACACCTAAGCGCCAAGTCAATTACCGAAGTTACTAAAGTAGATCATCAAATCAAAAAGATTGGCAGAAATGACATTGTCAAAATTACAGACGGCAATGAAATAAGGGAGATGAAATATAAGAAAGCAGAGCCTCTTATTGAAGGAGGTAAGTGGAAGTTGGTTAAGTAGCATGGGCACTAGGTCAGGAGAGAGGATAACACACTTCAGTTGCTCCGAGTGTTCAAAGTGGTTTTCAATTTCAGACACTCCAGACAGAAACAAGTGGTATTGCCCTTGGTGTGGCAAAAACCAAGAATTCAATAAAGACGCCAAACTTTAGTTCAAAAATTAAAAAAATTGTTGAAAATATGACGAACAACGTCACTAACAACATCACTAACAACATCACTAACAACATTGCCCATATGCATTAATTATACGCTATAGCGTATAATTAATGCATATGGGCAAAGGTGAGCTTGAAAGTTGGAAGAGAAAAAAGAATGCTGACTTAACAAAGTTAATACTAGGCACGGTTGCTGCGGCTGGTGTTGTAAGTGTTTCCCTTTTGGCACCAAATGTTATAGCTGCGATTAGTCGTATGGGGTTGCTCCCTAAAAACAGACAAAGCGACATAATAAAAAATTCAAGGGAGCGTTTAATAAAAAACGGAATGTTGGAATATTCTGGTGGCAACTTATCAATAACCAAGAAAGGTGAGGTCGCATTACAGCTTGCTAATGCAAATAAGAATAGTTCAAATAATAAACCAAAGCGTTGGGATGGGCGGTGGAGGGTTTTGATGTTTGACATACCAGAGAAAAGAAAGGGTACTCGGGATCGAGTCAGGCGAAATTTAGGTGATATAGGTTTTATACGTCTTCAAGACAGTGTTTGGCTATACCCGTATGACTGTGAAGATTTTATTACTTTGTTGAAGTCTGAGCTACGTATTGGCAAGAATATGATCTATCTAATAGTAGACTTCTTAGAATATGACAAGCCTTATTTAAAACATTTTGGTTTAAAAAAGAAATAATACCAAATTAATAGCTAACCAATTCATACCAACAATGCATTAATATTACGCTATAGCGTAATATTAATGCATTGTTGGTATATGCAGTTGTATAGTATAATTTTTTTATGCTAGATACATTTCTTCACGAGGTGGCAATTACAGCAATTATAGTAAAAGATGGAAAATATTTGATTACAAGGCGTTCCAAATCAAAAAGGCGATTCCCTGGCATGTGGGTGGTCCCAGGTGGTAGGCTTGAGACGAGTGATTACGTGGAGTTACCAAAGGATACAGAGCATTATTGGTACAATGTACTTGAGAAGACTCTAAAAAGAGAAATAGTGGAAGAGGTTGGGCTTGAGATTGAAAACATCGAATACATCACAAGCTTAGCTCGCGTGCATGAAGACGGTGCACCTTCATTAGTGATATCTTGTATTGCTGATTATGTTTCGGGCGGTGTAATTCTACAGGAAGAAGAAACAGACAAAGCAGAGTGGGTCACACTAAGCGAAGCAAAAGAGTATGATTTAATAGAAGGAATATATGATGAGCTAGTAATGGCTGAGAATCACATTAAGGGCATTAAAAGTGAATGGTCTAAAAATATTTAAATGAATAAGTTATTTATCCCGGTTTTATTAGGGACAGGAAGAGTTGATAATAATTCAAGCAATGTCGCTAAGTTTCTGGTGGGGGAGTTAGAAAAGGTGGGTATAGTTGAAACAAAGCTTATAGAGGTAGGGGAAATGGGGTTTAGCGTTACTGTGCCTCCATGGGGGTTAGGTGGCACAGATGAGAAGCCAACTGAGTGGCAAAAGACCATGGATCGCGCCGACGGACTACTTCTAGTTACGCCAGAGTATAACCACGGGTACCCGGGTGAGCTTAAATTGGCATTAGACTCTCTATATAAGGAGTATGAAAAGAAGCCCGTTGCGATTTGCGGTGTAGCAAGCGGTGGCTTTGGCGGGGCTCGTGCAGTTGAGAATATAAAACCAGTCCTCGGTGAACTTAAGATGGTTATCGCAAAAAATTCTCTTTATTTCTCAAAAGTTAAAGATCTTTTTGATGAAAATGGTAACATTACAGACCAGTCTCTCTCTGAGAGGGCGCCACGTATGTTTGATGAATTAGTTTGGTTGGCAGATGCACTTAAAACAAAGAGAAATGAAAATAATTCTTAAAATCTTAGCAACCGTTTTAGCACTTCTTCTTGTGGCTAATTATGTGCCCGGGATAGAAGTAGCCTCATTTTATACTGCTCTCATTGTGGCGGTAATACTTGGAGTGATAAATTTGATTGTGAAGCCAATTTTAGTAATTCTTACACTCCCAATAAACATCCTTACATTTGGACTTTTCACCTTTGTAATAAATGCACTTTTGTTTTGGTTTGTAGCCACATTTGTGGACGGTTTTTCGGTTGATTGGTTTGTGCCAGCATTTCTAGGCGCACTAATATTGACGGCTTTCGGTTGGGTGGCAAATCGGCTACTCTAGAAGTAATGACTAAAGCATATAGAGATATTGTTCTAGGGGCGCTATTTCTTTTAGTGGTTCTTGTTTTCACATTTTTCATTTTTATTGACGGTCCATTTGAGCCTCTTAAGCAGTATCTCGGCGAAAACAAGATCGTTACAGGAGCCGTGTTTGCTCTATTGGTTTTTCTTGCAACTGTTGTAGCACCAGTTGCAGCGCTCCCTCTTGCGCCGGCTGTCTCGGTTTTCATAGGACCATTCGCAACCGGTGTTATTAGTATTATAGCGTGGGGTCTTGGGGCAGTAGTTGCGTTTTTAATTGCACGCTACTTGGGGCGTCCAGTTCTTGAGAGGTTTGTAGATCTAAAATACATTGATCGGTTTGAGCGCCATATTCCCGAGCGCGATAAGTTTGTATGGTTAATATTACTCCGCGTACTTGTTCCAGTTGACATTCCAAGTTATGCCGTAGGACTTTTGAGTAAGATGCGCTTAAGAGTTTACACTTTGGCAACGTTTATAGGCATAACCCCGTTTTCATTTATATGGGCGTATGGTGGGAATGCTTTTATAGAGAAAAACTATGGCACCCTATTAGTGTTTAGCATTTTTGGTTTGGTTGTGTTTATATTGACTCTCTTGTTATATAAAAATAGAATGAAAAAATAATATGGCATTTGTTGATGAGGTAGTACTTAAATTAAAGGCTGGCGACGGAGGCGACGGTGTCGTGCGTTTTCGGCATGGTAAAGGGAAAGAGTTCTCCGGCCCATCTGGTGGAAACGGAGGCAGTGGAGGTGACGTTTATGCTCGCGGAGTTAGAGATATAAACGCACTTTTACGTTACCGTGGTGATACAAACCTAAAAGCTGAAAGTGGAGAAGGTGGAAAGAAAAACAGCATGCACGGCAAAAACGGAGAAGATTTTTTTGTTGTTGTTCCAATAGGCTCTGTAATTACAAACACAAAGACAAAAGAAGAAGTAGAAGTACTTTCAGAGAACGAAGACGTACTTCTTTTAAAGGGTGGTCATGGTGGGCTCGGAAACGAGTATTTTAAAAGTTCCAAGAATACGACTCCAAAAGAATCAACTCCAGGAAAGCCGGGAGAGAAAGCCAAGTTTTTTATTGAACTCAATTTAGTAGTTGATGCAGGTCTAATCGGTTTGCCAAACGCAGGTAAGTCAACTTTATTAAACGCACTTACCAATGCACGTGCCCGCGTTGGAAGCTACCAGTTCACAACTCTTGACCCAAACCTGGGTGACTTATTTGGGTTTATTCTCGCAGACATCCCAGGACTGATTGAAGGAGCTTCCGATGGGCGGGGGTTGGGCCATAAATTCCTACGCCATATAAAGCGAACCAAGTTATTACTCCATTGTATCTCTCTTGAAAGTGAAGACGTTTTAGCAGACTATCGTACAATCCGTGAAGAATTAGAGAAGTTTGATAAATTACTTGTGGATAAAGAAGAGGTGGTAATTTTAACCAAGTCGGATGTTTCTGACAGTGAAAGCATCTCGCGTATCCGAACCGAGATAGAGCAGACTGGCCGGACGGTTTGGGTCGTCTCGGCACTCTCGGATGAAGAAATTAAGGTACTTAGCGATAATCTCGCACGGCTTTTAGGATCTAAAAAGTAGGTGATCTGCTGTAAGAATGTAGATTTGGTGCTTGCGATTGTAAGCTCTACTCTGCTATATTTCTCGCTATGCAGTACTCACCTACAATTGGCCTTGAAATACACGCAGAACTTAAGACCAAAACAAAGATGTTTTGCGATTCTAAGAACGATTCAAATGAAATAAACCCAAATGTGAATATTTGTCCAGTTTGCATGGCGCACCCAGGAACCCTTCCGACTATCAATAAAGAGGCTGTGAAGCACGTTTTGAAAGTCGGCGTGGCCCTAGGGTCTGATTTAGCTGACTACACAGAGTTTGATAGAAAGAATTATTTTTACCCAGACATTCCGAAAGGCTATCAAATTAGCCAGTACAAATATCCTTTGGTTTCAAGGGGGAGTCTTTTCGGTGTTGCCATTACACGTGTTCATCTTGAGGAAGATACGGCTCGTTCAACTCACACAAAAAGGAATACAGAAAGTTTAATTGATTTTAATAGGACAGGGATTCCACTTATGGAATTAGTAACAGAGCCTGTCATAAAAAATGCACAAGAGGCGAGTGCATTTGCAAGGGAGCTTCAGCTGCTTCTTAGGTATTTAAATGTTGGAGATGCAAACATGGAGAAAGGCGAGATGCGAATAGAGGCAAATATTTCTGTAAGCAAAACAGATACGTTTGGGACCAAAGTTGAAGTTAAAAATATAAATTCATTTAAGGCGGTGGAAAGAGCAATTGAGTATGAAATTAAAAGACAGATAAAGCTTCTTGAGAATGGTAAGAGAGTTGTACAAGAAACGCGTGGGTGGAATGATGAAAAGCAAGAAACATTTTCACAAAGATTAAAAGAGAGTTCCGAAGAGTATAGGTATATCCCAGATCCAGATTTGCCAAAGCTAGTTGTTTCCGAGATTACAGAATTTAGAAATGATGTGCTTAAAGATACTATGCCGGAGCTTCCGTGGGAGAGGCGAGATCGTTATGTAAATGAACTTAGGCTGAAGTCAGAGGACGCAGAGGTTTTTATACGTGACCAAACGTTCGCAGATTTATTTGAAGGCTTTGTTCTTCCAAAGTTAAAAGGAGACACAAAATTAATTTCACTTTCTGCAAATTATTTAACAACTGATGTTGTTGGTGTGCTTGCTAAAAATAAAAATGCAGATATTAAAAACATAGAAGAGTCGTTTGTTGAGCTTATAGAGCTTGTTGGTAGTAATAAGATTTCGTCCCGTGGTGCCAAGGATATTCTAGCAGTCCTCTTAGTTGAGGGTGGCTCAGCAGAGGATGTGGCAAAGAAACTTAACCTATTCCAGAAAAGTGACGAGAGCGAACTCCAAGGTGCTGTGGATGAAGTTATTTCTGAAAACGTGGCAGCAGTATCTGAATATAAAGGCGGAAAGGAAGCGGCACTTAAATACTTAGTTGGACAAGGAATGGCTAAGACACGTGGTTCGGGTAACCCAGAAGTGTTAGAGAAAATGATAAAGAGGGCGCTGGGCTAGGCTTTTAGGTCTTTTTAGCAAGTGTGCTTGGGATATGAGCTTGTTCGTCCATTAGAGAAATCCACAGCATGAATAGTGTTGCTTATTGCTTTTAGTCGTATACTTAGCTTATGGATCAGATACAACTCTCCGATAGAAACTATATCTCGGCGAAACGAGGTGCCGAGATAACAGGATATACCCAAGATTATATTGGTCAGTTGTGTAGAGGCGGTAAAATACCCGCTAAACGCATTGGGAGTAACTGGTATTTATCAGAGAGCGACCTAATGAACTACAAATCTGGCAAGGCTCCTAAAAAAGGATTGGTTAATAATGAGACCAATGACAGTTCTTTCGTAGAAGATGGTTTTAAATATGTTTCTTCAAAGGTCGCATCAGAAATAACAGGGTATTCCCAAGATTACATAGGTCAATTAGCGAGAAATGGGAAAATAAAATCCAAACAGGTTGGAAGACAATGGTATGTGGCCCAAAATGAGCTTGTGTGGCATCAAGAGAGTACCAGTGCGTACAATGTCGGATTTAATAAAGACGATTCGCATAAGCCAAAAATAGGCGATGTGGTAGATCTTAGGTACAAGGAAACACCAAAGATAATTTACAGAGAAGATGACCGACCATTAAAGCCGGAGCTTAAGAAACAGAGAAGAGAGGACCTTGTATTAAACGAAGTCCTTAAAGCGGACGAGGAAGACGAGAAGCAAGTCCAACAGCCGCTCGTACGCACAACTGCAGTGGTGCAAAGAGCCGCGTTGGCACTTCAGACACGCCAAACATTGGTTCCAAGCACGGTAGCAAGGGTTTTGTCGCTGGGGGTCATAGTGGCTGTGATGTTTTTTGGAAGTATAGCGATATCTACCATTGAAGGGCATGTATCATACAGCCGTGTCGGTGACAGAATTGTGCTTGATGGCAAACGTATAGCACTTACGGATAGTTTGGTTGCAATTTCAGCAAGCGGTGGTCACTATACCGCAGCTGCCGTAGGTACAATTACAGCAACGGTAGATCTTCTCAGAGGTATTGTGAAGTAGGAGCTAGGATACAAAAGGTTGGCAAAACATATCTCGAATTAGCGAGATATTTTTTGTTTACTGGCAAAAATGCAGAAAATTACATCCGAGCAAGGTTATCCGTACAGATATTTTTGGATAGATTTTGTATTATTGGTAGTTTTTATTAGTAGCTATTACTGATTCCTAAAAGTTTGTGCTAAATAGAGCTATGTTTTTAAACAAAGAATTTGAATTTAATTTTTATGTATAAACTAGAGTTGTAAATTTGAAAATTCTATAAGGAAAAAACCTAAAGGACTTTATCCCCATCTAAAGGACATCTAAAGGACACTGGTCGCTAAAATACGTTGTAAACTATAGGTATA
>JADHUY010000015.1 GCA_016784305.1 Parcubacteria group bacterium | reverse complement strand
TGAATTTTTTGGTTTTTTAGGCCCAAACGGTGCTGGAAAAACTACCACTATTCATTCAGTTACAGGGATAGCTAGGTTTAGCGAAGGGAGTATTAAAACTTTTGGAATTGATGTAGTGGAAGATTATAGAGAGGCAAGAAAAAAGATAGGACTTTCTCCACAAGAATATAATGTAGATATTTTTGCTACGTCAAGAAAAATTGTGGACTGGGTCGGTGGTTTTTATGGAATGAAAAAAGCTGAGCGGGAGGAGCGCATAGGGTATCTTTTTGATCGTTTTGATTTAGCTGAGCATGCAGATAAGAAGTTTAAGGATCTCTCCGGCGGGCTAAAGAGGCGGGTAATGCTTGCTCGCGCCATGGTGCATGACCCAGAACTTTTAATACTTGATGAGCCAACCTCAGGGGTGGATGTTGAACTTCGGCACGAACTATGGAGGTTTCTTCAGGAGTTAAATGCCGAGGGTAAGACAATACTTTTAACGTCGCATTATCTAGAGGAGGTAGAATTCCTTTGTAAAAGAATCGCAATAATTAATCATGGAAAGATTGTTGCAATTGGAGATAGGTCTGATTTTGTAGGAGGAGAGCAGACTCTGGAGAAAAGATATTTAGAAATCATTAAAAAAGATAAAAATGATTAAGGCAATAAATTGGATAGGGCTAAAGACTTTTATAGAAAGAGACACTCAGCGCTTTATCAGAGTGCCCATTCAAGCGCTTGTTACTCCTTGGATAAGCGCCTTGCTCTACATATTTATATTCGGGCTAGTAATAGGAAGTAGGATAGATTTGATTGGAGATGTCCGCTACATTGATTTTGTTTTGCCGGGTATCTTGATGTTAAACCTGATGACCGCGTCGTTTTCTCAGACTTCTTCTTCACTTTACTTCCAGCGGTGGGTAAAACATATTCACGAGGTTCTAGTTGCCCCTCTTTCGTACTTTGAGATGGTCACCGGTTACGTTATTGGTGGAATGATACGAGGGATGATAGTGGGGCTAGGAGTATTCGCTATCGCAATATTTTTTACTGCAGCAAACATTGCCAACTTCGGACTCTTTATTTTCTACATGCTTGCGGTGTCCATTGTTTTCTCACTCATTGGTCTTTTGGTTGGGCTATGGGCTGAGCAATTTGAACACCTCTCGGTCTTAAATGTGTTCGTGATAATGCCGCTTTCATACGTTGGAGGAATCTTTAACTCAATAACAATGCTTCCAGAATTTCTTCAGCCAATAATGTTATTCAACCCGTTCTTTTATTTCATAGACGGTATACGTTACTCAATGATAGGAGTAAGTGAGTCTAATCTAACTTTTGGATTATTTTTAATTTTCGGATTAATATTTGGACTAGGCGCACTTGTAATACACCTATTTCGTATAGGCTGGCGCTTGAGAGAGTAAGGCAATAGAGAAGGTTTTTAACCATCTTACTCGGTGTGGTGATTCTTTGTTTTTAAGTATTAAGTTAAAGAAAGTTGTGGTTGGATGAAATCAGTAAGAACGAGAAACATTATATGTTTTAGTATGTGCATTAATAATACGCTATAGCGTATTATTAATGCATGGTGGGTTTAAAAATGTGTTGGGTTGGGTTTTAAACTAATTACACAACAAGTATGAGGTTGTTATTGTGCTAATTTCCATTAACACTCAAAGAATTAGCCACGTCTATTTAATAGACGTGGCTAATTCGGCTTTACATGTCGCTAGATATGCTACCGATATTTGGTGGCGCGCCACATATTAGTGCCATCAGAGATTGCGATGTATTTGGGAAGACATTCAACTTTCCCACTGAAGTCCATTGCCCCCTGAAATGCACGCTTTGCATCTCTTAGAGTTGTCTGCCTACCGACAAGATCGACCGCAATAAGTCTTAGTCGTTCTGGAAACCGTACACTGGCACCATCTAAACCAGGATGTGGGTCATAGAATTCCACTACAACATCAAGGTTATCAACTTCTTCAAATTGCTTTAAAAAGTCCAACATCAATTGACCTCCTTTAATAACCTGAAAAAGCAAAAAGCCGCCCTTATGATAGAAAGGCTTTCACTTATTTAGTGATACATCTTTCCCCAATGGGTTGAAATTCGCACCTTACATTTGCAGGTTGCGGGCGGAGTCTTGGGTCAACTCCCTTAACATCTCCGCTCTCTTGATGTTTCCTATACATACAACAGCTTCGGTGCCTCTAGGGTTACATTTCCTCCAAAATTGAGGGACGTCGGACGTCCCTCAATTGAGAGTTATTTGTGTGGCTTTATAGTCTTCAGGAGCGTCAGCGAGGAATTTCTCTAATTTCTCCATAGTAAGGAGTCCTTTCTGTGCTCCAATATACTGAACAACATTCATTGAGTTTATAGGGGCACGTGCGAGTGCCTCTGGTACGCTCATACCGAGTGCTAACATTGAAGTGAACGTTGAGGAAAATGAATCCCCCGCACCAGTTCTATCTACTGGAGGCGCCGGGTCTGGATACATTGGCATGTGCCACATTTCCGAGCCATCGTATGTGTTTGCACCATTTGGTCCGTCAGTGATGATTGCAATCTTAGGACCAAGCTCATGCATTTGTTTTAGTAGTGATTTAATATCACTTTCTTTTGTATCTAAAATTCTCTGTGCCTCTTCTTTGTTACAGAAGAAGAGTTCTGACACTTCATATATATCTTTAATTTTTCCATACCCAAGCTTCATCTGAAAGGTTCCGGGCTGAAATGCTAATTTTGTTTCAGGGTGTGCATTTATATACTCGGCAATTTCATGATGAAATGGTAGGGAGTTTTCGCCAAGCGAAGACAGGTAGAGCCACTTTGGTGGCGTAGAAAATGTAGGCAAGGAATATTCGTATTCGTGATGTTTTATAAGAATGGTGCGCTCCGCCTCATAGCGAAGTACATAGTGATAGTTTGACTCTTTGCCTTTATGTACTTTTACATAATCACAGGACACTCCCTCTTTCTTTAGGGCATTTATTTTATCTTCTCCTGAATCATCGTCCCCAAGGTTTGTAACAAGAGATGAGTTAAGACCGAGTCTGTGTGCAGAAACAGAGGCATTCGGGCTATTTCCAACGGCATGAACTATTACGACCTTTTCATAAGGTATTTTATCTCCAAAGCGCACACATAACATGCAGTTTTTATCATCAATATCACAATTCACACGAGCATCCTTTAGCTCAATAAATGCATCTGTTGTGATGTCTCCAACGGCTACAAAGTCTAATTCATCCATATTGCCTACAATTATAGCATCTTACATCGTGTTATAATTTCCACATGTTAACGTTAAGAGAAGCTATTAAAGAAGCAGAAAGCAAAAAGGTAGCAATAGGGCATTTCAATATTTCTGATACCGAAGGTCTTAATGCGATATTTTCTGCTGCCAAGTCTTTAAATGTACCCGTAATAATAGGCACATCTGAAGGCGAGCGCGATTTTATAGGTGTTAAACAGGCTGTAGCTTTAGTTAAGAGCTTGAGGGAGGAATATGATTTCCCTATCTACTTAAATGCAGATCACACATATTCTGTGGAGCGTGCAAAAGAAGCAATTGACGCAGGCTATGATGCGGTTATCTTTGATGGCACAAAACTTCCATTTGATGAGAACATAGAAAAGACAAAGGAGGTAGTAGCTTATGCCGAGGAAGTCTCAAGTGAGAGTGATACCGACATATTGGTGGAAGGTGAGATTGGCTACATCGGCACTTCTTCAAAAGTTTTAGATGAGATTCCGGAAGGAGCGGAGATTACAGAGGGTAGCTTAACGAAGCCGGAAGAACTAAAGGAGTATGTTGACAAAACAAGGGTGGATTTAGTGGCGCCTGCGGTTGGGAATCTTCACGGAATGTTAAAGCACGGGAATAATCCTAATATTTCAATTGAAAGAATCAAAGAATTAAGAGTTGCTGGCGGTGTGCCGATAGTTCTTCACGGAGGCTCCGGTATTTCAGATGCTGACTTTGTAAATGCAATTAAGGCTGGAGTTTCAATAGTCCATATAAATACAGAGATAAGACTTGCCTACCGTTCTGGAATAGAAAGGGTGCTAAAGGAGAGCCCTGACGAAGTTGCACCATATAGGTTTCTTAAAGGTGGGGTAGAAGAAATGGAAAAGGTAATAGAGAGGAATTTAGTATTATTTAGTAATTTGTAGAAAGTATAGATATGGCAAAGATTTTTGTGACACGGAATATTCCTAATGGTGGTATAGAAAGACTTCGTGAAGCAGGGCATGATGTTGTTGTGAGCGAAAAAGACGGTGTGCTCACTCCGGAGGAGTTAAAGGATGAGCTTTCTAAGGCTTCATACGAAGGCGTACTTTGTCTTTTGACTGACAAGATTGATGCGTCTGTGTTTGATTCTGCACCAAGTGTTAGGATTTTTGCCAATTATGCTGTTGGATTTAATAACATAGATATCAAAGAAGCTAAAAAGAGGGAGGTCACGATTACAAATACTCCGGGAGATCTAACACGTCCTGTAGCAGAGCATACTTTTGCACTAATTCTTACACTCGGTAAGCATATAATTGCAGCGAATAAGTTTATACGTGAGGGAAAGTATTCAGGTTGGGACCCGAACCTTTTTGTAGGTACTGATTTGCGTGGAAAAACTCTTGGTGTTCTTGGAGCAGGAAATATCGGAGATGCAATTATGCGAATTGCTAAAAACGGTTTTGATATGGATGTTATTTATTATGATGTAGTTAGAAATGGAAGCGCTGAAAGCGAGCTAGGCGCAGTCTTTCATGACACTCCTGAGGGCGTATTTAAAAATGCAGATATAGTTTCGGTAAATGTTCCACTACTTGACTCAACGCGTCATCTAGTAAATAAGGAGAGGATTTCTATGATGAAGAGAACTGCATTTCTTATAAACACTTCGCGTGGTCCTGTGATGGATGAGGAGGCTGTTGTGGAAGCTTTAAAAACAAATACTATAGCTGGCGCCGGCCTTGATGTATATGAAAATGAACCAAAACTAGCTGATGGGTTGGCAGAACTTAACAATGTTGTGCTTACACCACATATTGCATCAGCTACAGGTGAGGCACGTCAAAGTATGTCCGATTTGGCCAGCAGTAATTTAATTGATTTCTTCTCTGGCAAGACTCCAAAGAATATAGTTAAAATAGGTTGATTTATAGTCAAATGTGGCTATACTATCCCTCATGCTTACATTAGATATCTTAAAAAGGGAAGGGAAGGATAAGCTCGGAGAGCTTAGGGGAAGTGGCAATATTCCGGCCGTTTTTTATGGTCCAAAAGAGGAGTCCACTCCAATCACAGTATCAAAGAAGGAATTTAGCAAAATCTGGAAAGAGGCAGGTGAGTCAACAGTTGTCACATTAGTTGGTATTGGAGATGAAAAAGAAGCGCTTATTCATGATGTTGATATTGACCCAGTTTTATACTCTCCAAGACACGTTGATTTTTATGTTATGGAGAAAGGCAAGAAGGTGCAAGTTGCCATTCCACTTGAGTTTGTTGGGGTATCTCAAGCAATAAAGGGGCTTGGTGGAGTTCTTTCAAAGATTCTTCATGAAGTTGAAGTTGAAGCAATGCCGAAACTTCTACCACAGAGCCTTGAGGTGGATATCTCAAAGTTAGAAGATTTTTCAGATACAGTGTTTGCCGGCGACATTATTCTTCTTGAAGGGGTAGAACTTATTACCGATAAGGATGAACCCGTGGCATCTGTGTCAGAAGCAAAGGAAGAAGAGGTGTTTGATGAACAGCCTGAAGCTGACCTTGACTCTATTGAGGTAGAGCCGAAAGGCAAACAAGAAGACGGTGAAACTGATTCTCCTAAAGAAGAACCAAAAGAGTAGTTTCTTTTTGATATACTAATCCTATGAGAAGCCTTCTTATAAAAGGTCCGGTTTTATTTATCGCTTTTGCGGTCTTATTTTCGGTTGGCACACAAGCCATCGCACAAGTGGCAAGTGAGCAGGTAAGCAATAGGCGAGCACAGCTTGAGCAGGAGCTTGTATCTATTGAAGCGGAAATTGAAAAGCAGCGCGTAGTTCTGGAGGAGAAACAGCGTGAGCGTGTAACGCTAGAAAGAGACGTAGCTATTATTGAACATGAAAACGAAAAGGCACAGCTCTCAATAAGGGCCCGCGATTTAGAAATAGAAAAGATAACCGAAAATATTTATGGTAAGCAAAGTGTTATAAGCTCCCTTAATGAAAAGTTAGCAAGGGAGAAGCAGTCACTATCTCAACTTATAAGAAAGACAAATGAGATAGATGACTACTCTATAGCCGAAGTTTTATTAAGCAATAACGATTTATCTGACTTTTTTGAAGATTTAGATAGTTTTGATGACATAAAGGAGGCACTTGATCAATCATTTGATGAAATTGAGATTACAAAAACGAGCACTGAATCCCAAAAAGAGCAGTTAATAGACAGGCGTTCTTCTGAAGAAGAGCTTCGTCAGATTCAGGTACTTGAAAAGAAGAAGATAGACCAAAGAGAAGCCGAAAAACAAAGAATTCTCTCCATTACAAAAGGGCAAGAAGGAGCATACCAGAGCCTTATTAGTGGGAAGGAAAAAGACGCTGCTGAAATAAGGGTTGAGCTCTTTACGCTTCGTGGCTCGGCGCCTATTCCGTTTGCCGAGGCGTATAAGTATGCACTTACCGCTTCAAAAATTACTGGGGTAAGGCCAGCACTTGTTCTTGGTGTAATAGCTCAAGAGTCAAATCTAGGGGAAAACGTAGGGCAATGTCTTATTACAAATGAACCAAGCAAAGGTGATGGTAAGGGAGTAAACACAGGCAGGTTTTTTGATGGAGTTATGAAGCCAACGAGAGACGTAGATCCATTCATGGCTATTGTACGTGAGCTTGGGATAAATCCGTATTCTCAAGTCGTGTCATGTCCGCCGTCTTATGGTTATGGTGGTGCAATGGGGCCGGCGCAGTTTATTCCGTCTACTTGGGATTTATATAAAAAACGCATTGGCAAAGCGTCAGGACAAAACCCGCCAAACCCATGGGACCCTCGTACAGCTTTTATCGCTTCAGCAATTTTGATGATGGACAACGGAGCAGATCGTGGAACGTACGCTAGCGAAAAGTTAGCAGCATTACGCTATTTTGCAGGCTGGAAGAACGCTAGTAATCCGAGGTATGACTTTTATGGTGAAGGCGTAATGGAGCTTGCCACAAAGTATCAAGGACTGATAAATATCCTTACTTCTTCTTAGTATGTAGGAACCCATTGTGTTTATTGGTCAATATTGTATAATCGCTCCGATGAAAAAGGATATTCATCCAGAGAATTATAGGCCAGTTATATTCGTTGATACTTCAAGCGATGCGCGTTTTTTGATTTGTTCTACTGTTTCTACAAAGGAGACTGCTAAATGGGAAGACGGTAAGGAATATCCACTGTTTAATATTGAAATATCAAGTGCTTCCCACCCATTTTACACTGGCACAGATAAGTCCATTGACTCGGCTGGACGAGTTGAGAGGTTTAAGAAGCGTGCAGACATGGCAAGTGCTTCTGCTAAAAAGAAAGTAAGCGAAGCCGGTAAGTAACTACCCACGTTTTTATCATTTCCCGCAAGGATTTAATTTGCGGGTTATGAATTAGTACGTTTGCAAAATATAATGATTGAAAAATACAGAAATAATCACAAGACCGCTTTTCTTATAGAGCAGTACGACAAACTACTTGAAGAGGAAGTGGCTGTTAATGCTATGGAAGGCGATGACATGAAATCTCTTAAAGAAGAAGAGTTGAAGAGAATTGGTGTTGATAAAAAGGCTTTGATAGCTCAAATGGAGCAGATTACAAATGTAGATGTTGAGGAGGAGAAGTTTCCAAACGAGGTTGTGCTTGAGGTACGCTCTGGCGCTGGTGGCGAAGAGGCGGCACTCTTTGCAGAAGAGCTTGCAGAGATGTATCAGAAGTACGCAGAAGTTAAGGGGTGGGGTACAAAGATTTTAAATGAATCAAGAAGCTCCCTTGGTGGCTACAAAGAAGTTTCCGTGGAGGTTAAAGGTGAAGGGGTTTTTAAGGAGCTTCGATATGAAACCGGAGTTCATCGTGTACAGAGAATTCCTGCAACGGAGAAGCAGGGGCGCATCCATACTTCTACCGCATCAGTTGCCATACTTCCAATCAGGAAGCATTCCAGTATTGAGCTTAGTCCGGATGATCTTGAGATAGAATTTTCGCGTTCCGGTGGTGCTGGTGGGCAAAATGTTAACAAAGTTGAAACGGCAGTGCGTATTATCCACAAGCCAACTGGTATAGATGTGCGCTCCACGGCAGAGCGAAGCCAGCTCAAAAACCGAGAAAAAGCTATGGCAATTCTTACATCAAAGATTGAGACTCTTCGTGAAGAGGAAGAAGCGAAAAAACACGCATCCAATAGAAAGGAGCAAATAGGCACGGGAGACCGTTCAGAGAAGATAAGGACCTATAATTTTCCACAGGATAGAGTGACAGACCACCGTATAAAAGAGTCTTGGTCAAATATTGAAGGGATAATGGGAGGGGCTATTAATCCAGTCATTAAGTCATTATCAGATGAGTCGGAAAGTAAGAAAGCCTTGCTCTGAGCCTTAATTTGCTGTAGAATCGCTCTCGTATGGCTGAAATAACAGAAGCAACAGAAGTGAAGAATGACCCATTCATTGAGCGCCTTTTTTCAATTGGTGCCCATTTTGCGTTTTCAAAATCACGTAGACATCCATCAATGTCGCCATACATCTTTGGCGCAAAGAATAAAGTTGAAATTTTTAACCTTGAAGAGACAAAAAAGAAGCTAGAAGAGGCAAAAGAGTTTGTGGCTAAGCTCGCAGCTGATAGAAAGAAAATAATTTTTGTAGGAGGCAAAAACGAAGCTAGGCAAGCTATAATCAGAGGCTCCGAATCAATTGATATGCCTTATGTATCAAGGCGTTGGGTAGGTGGAACTCTTACGAATTTTCCAGAAATAAAAAAGCGGATAGATAGGCTTGAGAAACTTCAAGACGAGCGCGATCGCGGTGAGCTTGGTAAGTATACAAAGAAGGAGCGTTTAATGATTGACCGAGAAATTGATAGACTAGAATATATATTTGGGGGTCTTCCAACTCTGAAAGAGTTGCCAGGTGCACTTTTTGTAATAGATACTAAGTTAGAGAAAATAGCGGTTGATGAGGCAAAGAGTAAAGGAGTTCCCGTCATCGCTTTAATGAGTTCGGACTGCAATGTAAATGATGCCGACTATCCGATTTTTGCAAACGATTCCTCCATTACGAGCATCACATTTTTTGTTAACGAAATAGTTGATACATATAAAGAAAACGTAGGTGCAAAGCCTGTTGTTGAAGAAGAGAAGGTGGCAACTTTAAAGGAGACTAAATCAATAGACAACTAAAATGGCAGTTACTGTAGAGCAAATTAAAGAATTACGTGATCGCACAGGCATATCAATGATGCAGGTTAAGGCAGCTCTTTTGGAGGCAGGTGGTGACACTGAAAAAGCAGTTGAGATATTAAAGAAAGCAGGTGCTGCGGTTGCTGCAAAGAAAGCAGACCGTGACCTTAGCTCTGGCGTAGTTGAGGCATACATTCACAATACCAAGCAGGTAGGTGCAATGGTGGTGTTATCGTGCGAAACTGATTTTGTAGCTAAGAACGAAGATTTCGTTAATTTAGCTCGTGATATTGCTATGCATATAACAGCCTCAAATCCAGAAGTTGTTAGTGAAACTGAAGTGGCAGATGGGGGGGATAAAGATTCAGTCCTTCTTAATCAAGCATTTGTAAAGGATTCAAGTAAGACAGTGAAAGGTCTCATCGAAGAGAAAACGCAGAAGTTTGGTGAGAGGATTGAAGTCACAACTTTTAGTAGGTTCTCTGTAAAGTAAAATGACACAAATCATACTATTTGCAGCATCACTTGTTGCACTCGTGGCATTTTTTGCCATAAAGCTCTTTGAAAACAAGCACCAGCGTGTCTTCTTTTCTATTGGAAGGAAAAAGATAGACATAAAAATACAACGAGAGTTTGATCATAGAAAGATGGCTATGCCCAAAGTTGATCTTGACGGGGTACTTCACTTTCTACATGATGTGCTGCATAATGTTGCCGTCGGCATACATGGTGTAGTCTTGCTGTTGGAGAAAGGAATGTCTAAAGCGGTGAGCTCAATTCGTGGAAGGAGGGATGAAATAAAAACACGTTCAACTTCATCGGAGTTTTTAATGAACGTGGCAAAGCACAAGGACAATTTGAAGCGTCCAGAGCGTAGATTGCCAGAATAGGGTGTATAGAAAAAGAAGTGCCACCTTAGCTGTCTTGGTAGGTATCAAAAAGAAGTTATTCTGCCAGAGCAGTTTGTAAAAGTTATAGAAAAAGAAGTGCCACCTTAGCTCAGTTGGTAGAGCAATTGTTTTGTAAACAATAGGTCGTGGGTTCGAATCCCTCAGGTGGCTCCGACGAACAAAGTGAGGAGGAGACACCTGAGGGATTCACAACAAGCGCACTTCTTGTTTACTAACTCGCAAACTCGCAAGTAAACAAAGTCGCGAACGGCGGAGACGCGCGTGCCAAAGCACGGGGGAGCGTCGAGCCGCGTCCTCGGAATCTTCGAAGCGGAGCGAATTAGATATCTAAGGACGAATCCTTTTTCTAAGGTGGCTTCAAAGAATTACGGAGTTTCTAAATGCACCGTGATGAATTTATACGATACCTGCCTGCGCAGGCATGTATCGTATTATTTTGGTTTTAAGATGATATTTTATACAAGCCGCATTTCTATCTTAAGCGGCTATAAACGCCATATGATTTGTTTTATTAAGTAGCAATAAATCTAATTATTCAATATTTAGATTGAGTATACTAACGGAATTTAAATAAGAAGACATACCACCTGTATCATCTCTACCACCTATTACATATAGTTTGTCGTCGTAAGAGACAACACTGTGTCCGTGTCTGGGAAAAGGCATATTTGGGAAAGTTCTCCATATACCATTTTCTATGTCGTAGACTTCAACTAAGTCAAATACTTCTTTTTTATCGTTTTCGCCACCTAGTACCACAAAGTAGTCTTTAAGTGTGTTTCCAAAAGCATCACCTCTTGGTGTATGCATGTTTAGGCCTGTGTACCAAACATTGTTTTCAATGTCGTAAACTTCTAATTTTTTAAGTATGTACCCACTTTCTTTTTCGCTTCCTCCTGCCACATAAATATTATCCCCGTGTAATCCAACAGAAATATGATCGCGTGCTGTTGGCATGGAAGCGCCACTGCCCCACGTATCGTTTTCAATATCATATATATATAAAGAGTCTGAAACTCCAAAAGGTCCAACACCACCTATTACATAAATCTTTTTTTCATACACCACACCGCCTGCGGCACCTCTTTTCTCTGGTAGCTTTGTTCCATCGGACCACACCTCTGTGTCAGTATCAAAAATGAGTAGCGTATCTTTTGCACCAGATTTCTCTAGTCTTGGATACCCACCAACTACATATATTTTGTTTTCGTCCGAAACAACTGCGATGTGGTCGCGTTCTTCTGGAAGAGGGGTAGTTTCCTCCCACACATCTTTTTTAAAATCATACACTTCTACTTTTCTTAAAGTGTCTTTCCCGTCGTATCCTCCTATAACGTACAATTTATCGCTAACTATTGCAGACCCAGCTTCGGTGCGGGCAGTTGGTATTGGATTGCCCACCGACCACTCTTTGCTATTTTGAACGGAGGTGCTGTGTGAATATTGAAGATTGCCATTAAATTGAGTGAAAACAAAAAGCGTACCAAGCAGAAAGAGGATTATATATATGTTTTTATGGTCAAGATGCTTCATCTTTACAGTTTACAAGAGCGTGTGACTTTAAGCCATTTATTCCCGTAAAGAATTTAAACATCCGTAAAATATGCCTCATTTCCGCATTACTTATCCACATGGACTTGACTTTTGGCTAGAAATGTGTATTATGTGAGGTGAATAAGGTTCATTAATAAATTTTTTGTTTGGCAATAATGCCACAACCGCAGGCAACACAGAAGGAGACTTGCCATGTTGCGAATCTTTGGTTTGCTCGTCGCCCTTGTGGCGTTTGTAAGCTTGCCTGTCGTTGCAGGGCAGGTTCATTCACGGCCTGGGGCCGAGAAGCCCCAGTGGGTGTACGGCGGGGAGTCGAAAAGTGCCTTACAAAGGCATCTGTTCTATTTCGACCTTGCGTCCGGAGGTCAAGGAGGGGAGGTCAAATGCTTCCCCTACATCCGTGCATCGGCGGTTATGGATATGGGTGGCCTAAATTACTCATTTCTGTGTGCCCTTGAGGGCGAGGATCTCGCGCTGGAGTCCAACCTACGGGTTTGGTACAAAGGCAACCCGTGGGGGTATATAGGGGCCAAGAAGTCGTTAATAGGGGGATGGCCTTTGAGTTCCTCGCAAAAGGTAGAGGTTCGATCCATGGCCGGTTTGCAGGTGGTAATTTCAGATTACCTCTTGCGCCGAGACGATCGGAGCTCGAAGAGGGTGTCCATTGCCGTTTTCACCGTTGGCCACTTCAAGGCCATGGTGGCCGTCTACACCCATCGAGATTACATGGTTAAAGACGACGCTGGTGGTTTACCACCGCCAACGTTACCGGCCATTATGAAGATTGTGGACGATATGTTTCGCAACTTCGTGCCGGCGGCACCAAGAATTGCAGAAGGTGTAACACCGCCTTCCAGCACAACAAAAAATTAAAACTACGAAAAGTTTGGAGCGCCTGCGTCTGCAGGCGCTCTTTTTTTTGTTTCGCATATTCTTCTGATCTTGTATACTTACATACATATTATGGAAGACTTTCAAAAGCAAAAACTTTTTAAATAGCCACTATTTTGAGCTTACTTATCCACATGGACCGTCCTCTACCCAATAGCTTGGAATCGGTTAATAACTTCTAGTGGTGTTTTGAGATTAATACCTAAGTGTAGTCTTTTAGTGTTGTAGTAGGCAAGATACTCTGGAAATTTTTCATTAATGAGAGCCACGTCCACAGGG
>JADHUY010000014.1 GCA_016784305.1 Parcubacteria group bacterium | reverse complement strand
CGATTTCATCGCGGCCCTCATCCTTTTAATACTAAAACTTTATATTTTAAACCTCACGCATTAAGCCATATTTTGCGACCCAGCCGGCTGGGTCGCAAAATATGGCTTATTTGCTTTCTATTGACATCTAGATGAATTAACGGCAAATTGAATTCTAGGAAGGAGAAACAAAAGATGGTGGAAAATAGTCCAACATACCTCCGAGACTTAGTAAAGCTAAGGGCAGCCCTTAGGGAGCTAACGCTCACCATACTGGAGAACCCAGACATCATAAAAGTTATTGCTCCAAATTTAGAGTCGCTAAAACCGCCAAAAACCTAAACATAGAATTTAGGCTCGGCGGTTTTACCTTTTTACTACATCTGGAAATATTCGACATCCGATGTCCAAATATTTAAGTTTCTATTTTCTTTAAAATCTCGTCTATTTTACTGTGTAGCTCCTCTAGTGTGCCGTTGTTTTCTATATAAAAATCTGCCTCCTTTAGTGCGCTGGCTAAATTGTTTTTATTGGGGTCGTCTGAGGAAAGCTCTATCTTTTGGAGTCGCTCAAATTCCTCGTAGGATACGTTGTCTTTATCACCTCCTCTTCCCTGTATCCTCTTGTAACGAGTCTTTATATCTGCATCAACTCCAATGACCACTCCACCTTTTTCTTTTATAAAATTAACTTCAGGAACAGTGTGGAGCGCTTCTAATATTATCTTTTCACTTTCATCTCCAGCATTTTCTAGCACTGCTTCAACGAGAGCTGTTGGACCCTTCCCGCGAAACTCGTTTGCAATGTCGTGATATGTATTTCTGTCTGGCACTATGCCCCGACCCTCTGCCACATCTTTCATAAAGTCTGTAACGTAAAGATGTTTAAAGCCAGCGTTCTCTACAAGGTACTCAACTACTGCGCCCTTGCCTGCTCCAAGCATTCCTGTAATCCCAATCAAAGTCATGCTACTTTTCGCCCCACTTCATTACGGTCACTAGTAGTGGTGTAGCAAGGAAGATAGAAGAATATGTTCCCGCTATTACTCCCGTAAGGAGCACCAAGGCAAAGTCCTCTGTTGCGGCAGCGCCTAGGAAAAAGAGAGCTAGAAGCACAAAAGCTGTTGTAAGCGAGGTGTTGATGGAGCGCATGTATGTCTGGTTGAGACTCTTTCCTACGGTTAGCTCAAAGTCTTCTTTTCTGTTTAGCTCTCTATTTAATCTTAAGTTTTCACGCACTCGGTCAAAGACAACAATGGTATCATTGACTGAATAACCAAGTATTGCCAGAAGTGCCATTACGAAAAGCACATTTACTTCAGAGCCAAGGTAGTAGCCAAGGGCTGCAAACATACCCACAGGGACGATGATGTCGTGAAGAAGTGCTACTACGGCGATGAGCCCATACTTCCATGAAGAAACAGGGCGACTCACTTTTCTAAAGGTAAATGATATGAAGGCAATAATAGCTAGTATCGTAACAGCAATAGCAATTAGCGCTTTGTTTTTAAGCTCCTCTCCTATGACAGGGCCGATAGAGTTTACTCTATCTTCAACTAAGAAAAATTCATTGTTTATGGTAAGCAGGCTAGAGATTTCTTGCCTTACTTCCTCGGATAGGTTTTTGGTGCGAAGTATGTAGCCCTCACTGCTATTACCGCCTCCAATCTCGCGTATGGAGAATCCTCCTATTCCAGCTTCTTCTAAACGCTCTTTAAGCACACTTTTCTCAGGTGCTCCGTCTGGGTAGCTAACTTCCATTATAGTTCCACCTGTGAAATCGATTCCAAAATTAAGTCCAAAAACGCCAACTGATAAAACAGAGGCGCCGATGATCACTGCCGTAATTATGTAAAAAATCTTTCTGTATTTAACAACAAACATATTATTTATATAGACCACTACCGAATAATGCGCGAACTATCCCACGGTTTTTGTAATTTCCAAGAGCGTAAAGGAATGTCCTGCTCACCGTGATGGCGCTCACCATGCTCACGATGACACCAATACCAAATGTAAGAGCGAAGCCTTTGATAAGAGACGTGCCAAGCCAGAAAAGAATAATGGCAGTTATGATGCTTGAAGAGTTTCCGTCACGTATTGAAAACCACGCCCTTTTGAATCCGTCTTTTATAGAATCCTGTGTGCCTTTGCCTTCTTTAAGCTCTTCTTTCATGCGCTCAAATATGAGGACGTTGGCATCAACTGCAAGTCCGATAGAGAGAATGAAACCGGCAACACCTGCCGCGGTGAGCGTAACGGGTACTATCTTAAATATCGCTAGCATAATTGCGATGTATATGGAAAGCGAAACCACTGCCACAAGCCCCGGCACTCTGTACCAAAGGGCCATAAAAATAGCGACGCCAATAAGGCCAACAATCCCAGAAAATATTCCTCTCTCAAGAGCTTCCCCACCAAGAGACGCCCCGATACTCTGCGTGGAGATAAGCTCTATAGGAAGAGGGAGCGCACCGAAGTTAAGGTTGCGTACCAGCTCGCGCCCTTCTTCAGGTGCAAAATTGCCCGTGATAGTAGCGCTTCCGCCTGTTATTTCACTTTGTATTACTGGGGTTGATATAGGAACCCCGTCTAGAAAGATTGCCAAAACTTCTCCAACGTTTTCGCGCGTAATCTTTCCAAAAAGTTCTGCTCCTTCGCTATTAAATTCCAAGACTACTATCGCTTCATTTGAAAGACCAGAACTTCCTTGTCCAAAACTAAGAGACGCGCGCTCTAAATACCGCCCCGTTAATTCTGCTGGTAAAAATATTGAATCTGCATCTAACTTATTTACTTCAATGGGGTCTTCTGGCAAATCTACATCTTTCCTAAGTAGTCTAAATTCAAGTACTGGAGTCTCACCTATGAGCCTCACAGCTTCAGCTGTGTTTGTAATACCTGGAAGCTCAACAAGAAGTCGCTCCTCAATGACACCAGCAAGTCTGCCACCGCGTTCAACTTGAACTATTGGCTCTGACACTCCAAAAAGGTTCACTCGCCTCTCTATGACATCTCTAAGTGCAGACATAGACTCGCGTATATCTTCTTCCGCCACAGAAGAAGTGTCGGCTCTGTAAATAAGGTGAGTGCCACCCGCTAGATCAAGTCCGTATTTAAATGCGAAGTTTGAGTCTGATTTTTCGGATGAAAAAACAAAGTAGCCTACGGATAGACCGAATATAAGTATTAAAACTGCCCCAACCCTTATTTTCCACATGGCTAGAAGTATAGTTAGTTTCTCAAAATAACGCAAAGAGGGTATTAAAAGTGTCCCCTCTACAAGTTCGGACCTTATAAAAGCTGTAAATCAGCAATTAGCGGTGCATATTGCTGATTTAACCAAATGAGGGACGATGAGGGACGTCCGACGTCCCTCATTTGGTTAAAGTTTGAAGGCTTTTTTTAGCTCGGCTACGCCGTCCTCAAAGGAAACCTCCGCTTCCCAACCTAAAAGCTCTTTTGCCTTTTCAGTGTCTGAAAGGGTGTGGCGCGCCTCAATACGTGCTGGAAGTGTCACACGCTCTCCGCCAAACATATCTGCAAGTTTATTTACGCTAATACTTTTACCAGCTCCTATATTTATGGCCTCCCCCTTTCCTACCTTGCCAGAAGTAGCGGCCAGAAGATTTGCGCGAGCTACATCAGAAACGTGTGTGAAATCTCTCGTCTGCTCGCCATCCCCGATAATAGTTAACGGCTTTCCTTCTTTCCTTTGCTTTAAAAACTTCCCTATGACAAGTGCGTAGTCACCTTCTGGGTCAAGCCTCGGCCCATAAACATTAAAATATCTTAGAGAAACGGTCTCTAACCCATAAACATCACTATAGAGTTTTGCATAAAGCTCTCCTACATACTTTTGAAGTCCATAAGGGTGAACCGGCTCTGGTGGCATAGTTTCAACTAGTGGCATCTTATCTTGGTCACCATATGTAGAGCTTGAGGATGCACAAACAACCCTTTTAACTCCAGTCTCTTTTGCAGCCGAAAGCACACTAAGAGTTCCATTTACATTATTATCATGCGTCTCTTCTGGATGCTCTATTGAATAAGGCACTCTCGGCACTGCTGCTTCGTGGAAGACAAATGTTGCCCCCTTGAATATATCTGCCATTGCCTTTGTGTCTCTTATATCAGACATATGGAGCGCGGCCTCACTATTTACATTCTCTTTTTTGCCAGCAAACATATTGTCTACAACAACAACCTCGGCGCCTTCAGAGACGAGCAGGTCAACTATATGAGAGCCAACAAAGCCAGCCCCGCCTGTAACCACTACCTTTTCTCCTTTTAAATCATTCATTAGCTTCCGTTTCTTGTTATTACTATTTTAATAGTTTGAAGGACGATATATATATCAAGTAGGAATGACCTTTCCTTTAAATAATGAAGATCATATGAAATCTTATCTTTCGTGGCTTCCACATCGGTGCCGTGGTGCGGGTCCTCTTTATGCCTGACCTGCGCCCACCCAGTGAGCCCCGGTATAATGGCGTGCCTCACATTGTAATACGGTACCTCCCTATTATAAGCACTAACAAGCGCAGGAAGTTCAGGCCTAGGACCAACTAGAGATAAATCACCAAATAACACATTTGAGAGTTGTGGCAACTCATCAATGCGGAACTTTCTTAGCACTTTTCCAACACGAGTAACTACATGTTTTGACTTAAGCACTTCGTCGCCCTTGTCAGAGCCGCTCATGGTCCTAAACTTAACGATATTTATTAGTCTATTATTCCTTCCAACTCTTTCTTGAAAAATAAATACCGACCCACCGTCATCAAGCTTTATGGCAAGAATTACGAATGGATAGAACACGAGTGAAAGAACACCCCCTAAAAGCGAAAGTATGATGTCCATAAAACGTTTTAAGAAATCATACACTGGCTTCGGCGACGCCGATATATTCTCAAGAAGCCATGTGTGTCGAAGAAATGAAAGCGGTACCCTATCAAAGATATCCTCGTACATATTTCCAAGGTCAACCACACTTAGCTTTACCTGAAGAAGCGATAGGTCATAAAGTATAGGCAGAAGTGGTAAAACATTTTCATGATTGGTATCAACCACAACCACAGAAACCCTCCCCCTCTCTATAATTCCAAAAATTTCTTTCTCTAAAAGAAGTGGGTCGACTATCTCCACGTCTATTGCGGCAACAAAGCGAAGCGGATATTTAGGATTTTTGTTTATCTCGGCAATAAGCTCATCCACTTCATCACCACTGCCAATTACAAGAGCTGCATTTTTCCTTCTAGAACGGATTTGTGAAAATAGATACACGCGCCATATGTATATAAAGACAGATGAGACACCCAAGTATATAAACAATGTGGTCTTTGGAGTAATCCCAAAATACGGAATGAAAAAGAAAAATATAGCAGCGATACCTATATTTGCCACCTGCGCTTTCAATATTACCTCGGTGAGTTTGTTTTTAAGTAGTGTCGTCTGTTTTGCATAAAGCCCTGCAATGGCAAAGACCAACACCCAGACCAAAAATAGAAACGAAAATGGAATAAGGTGGTTATAAAAGACATCCATGGATGGAAGCTCAAATCGTCTGAAAAAGAGCGTCAGCCATAGTGCGCCTGTAAAAAATAAAAGGTCTCCAAAAAGGAGTACTATGGGCTCTTTCTTACTTTTGACTATCATGGTGTGTGTTCATATGTTACAACGATTGTAAGTTGGGGCAAGTTCCCTTATGTTTCTATGAAGAAAAAGGTCATATATTTCATAACAAAGTCCAACTGGGGAGGAGCCCAGAAGCAGGTTTTTGACCTTGCCACGGCTCTAACTAAGGATAAATTTGACGTTTCCGTTGCATGCGGAGGAAGCGGTATTTTAGTCCGCAGACTTAAAGATAACGGAATCAGGGTAATACAAGTTAGCGGACTAGATAGAGACCTCCACATATTGGAAGAAGTTAAAGCTTCTCTATCAATTATTACTATTCTTAAAAAAGAGAGCCCAGACGTAATACACCTTCATAGCTCAAAAGCTGCTGCTATGGGAGCGTTACTTGGGAAAATACTTGGTGTCAAGAAAATAATATTTACCGCGCATGGCTGGCCGTTCAAAGAAGACCGTGGATTTTCATGGAAATTATTTACTTGGGTTGGCTCGTTTATAACAGTACTTCTATCTGACGAAGTAATAGTTGTTTCAAAAGATGACTTAACGAGGGCACCAAAACTATTCTCTAAAAGCAAAATACATTTAATACACAACGGCATCGGGGAAATTGAATTCCTAAGTAAAAGCGATGCGAGAAGCAAGCTTGCCGAGCGCCTAAACATACACACACCTAACGACTCAATATGGGTAGGTACAGGCATAGAGCTAACGGCAAACAAAGGCTTAACGTACGCAATATGTGCATTTAAAAAAGTCTCTAAAGCAAACAAAAATGTTTTTCTGTTTATATTTGGTGAAGGGGAACTACGCGCCGAGTTAGAGGATAAAATTAAAAAGCTGTCTCTTACTGAAAAAGTCTTTTTACTTGGGCACGTTGAAAACATGCCAGAGTACCTAAAAGCACTTGATATATATGCACAGACCTCAATCAAGGAAGGTCTCCCATACGCGATACTTGAGGCTGGAGCACGCGGCCTTCCTGTTGTAGCAAGCAATGTTGGGGGTATTCCTGAAATGATTGAAGATAAAAAATCTGGGCTATTAACCCCACCCAAAGACGAAAAAGCTATAGCTAGAGCTATGGATTTGCTTATAAGTGACGAGGGTATGCGAAAGGGTCTTGGAGTGGAGCTTAAAAAGAAAGTTGCCGAGGAATTCTCACTTGCAGATATGAAGAATAAAATATTTTCCCTATACTTAACCTAACTACACTGCATGAAATTCTCTCTCTGTGTCCTCCCTGTGAATTGGGCGTGCGTAACGACGCATTCCCATTAAGATTCCGAGACCTATAAACTCAGTCAAAAGGTGCGACCCGCCGTAGCTCATAAAAGGTATCGTCGTACCTGTTACAGGAAGTAGCCCAACATTTATACCAACATGTATCGTAAAATGGCTTAACAGCAGTATCGCAAGACCCACCCCAAAAAGTATTTCAAAGTTAGTGGCACCTCTCTTTGCATTTTCAAGAACTCTCCATATCACAATAGAAAAAAGTAAGAAGAGGAGCAGCACGCCTACAAAACCCCACTCTTCAGCAAACGCTGCGAATATAAAGTCAGTCTCGTACTCGGGCAAAAACTGAAGCTTGCTTTGAGTTCCATACCCGACTCCCTTTCCAAACATCTCACCCGAACCAACGGCGATAGTGGACTGATACGCATTATATCCAGCACCACGAATGTCGGTGAGTGGGTGCATGAATGTAAGGATTCTTTCTTTTTGGTAATCCTCAAACACAAAAAACCACATTCCAACCGCAGCAATTACCCCAGCTATAACTACCATTAAAAAATGTTTCTTGGAAATACCAGAAGCCAAAACCATTCCGAGCCAGATAAGAGCTATTATAATTGCTGAGCCAAAGTCAGGTTGCAGCAAAATAAGTGCAAATATTATAAAGGCATATGAGCCAGAGACGATAATGTGTCTTATGTGAGCTATTTCAATATGGCGTCTCGTAAAATACTTTGCTAAAAGAAGTATTACCACAAGTTTTATGGGGTCAGCTGGCTGAACAGCTAAGAACCCTAAGTCAAACCTGCTTTGTGCGCCCTTTACAACATCTCCAAACAAAAATAATAGAAGCAAAAGAACTACTGAACCAGCAAACAAAGAAATAATAACGCTCGTGCGCCTAAGAAAACGAAAGTCAACGGAACTTAATATAAAAAACAAGCCGATGCCAAGAGACGCCCATATAAGCTGTTTTTCAAAAAAGTAGCTATCTCCAGAAAAAGAGTTCATGGTGACAGCTCCAGCCGACACAAGTAGGAGTACTGAAGAAAATAAAATCCAATCGATATGCTTAAAGAACGAAACAACCCGCCTAGTATGTGAGGAGCCCTCTTTACCTATGACTTTACCTACCATCCTACTTCTGCGGGATACGAGGAAGAATCTCTATTCTTGCTACAGACTTCTTTAGTGGGCCTGGCCATGTAAACACTACCTGCTCACCACCACGCGCTTCTAGAAATGAGATGACTGTTTTAGACGAAGCTATGGCATTATCCTTGCCGTCAAAAAGAACGACTACAACGTCTATGTCCTCAACCGGGTCAGCGCTATTGTTGACTATTTCAGCCGTTACTTTTGGCTTTATGTCCTCATCATGTAGGAGTTGACTCTTAACTGACAATAATGAAGCGAGACTATTCCTTATCTCCCACGTAGGCTGTTTGTCTATATCAAAAAACGCCTTGGTTGGGATGCGCTCTCCAGTCAAGATACCACCTTCAAATATTGGGTTAATAGCGTTTGGTGTAATAAAAGTTGAGCCTTTTCTCTCTGCGATTAGAATGCCATCCTCATCAAAAAGCTTGAATGTGTAAGTAACAAAATCTGCACCTGCATTAATGTTTGGATTATCAACGTAAGAAACCACACTGTAGACCCCAGTAACAACTTCAAAACTTCTAGTCCAAAGCACAGAGTAAGGAGTTACCTGTGAGATATCAAGAAGCAGACACGGGCCCCCAGTGTCTACTCCTACTTCGCCTTGGTTCTTCTTTCCATCAAAGCATGTCGGCGCTTCATATACTGCAAAAAAGATTGGCACGCCCAAAACTAATGCGAAAAGCGCAATCGTCCCTAGTGTATAAACTGACCTTCTTCTGCTTGCCCAACTCATATTGTGATCATTGTAACAGAAAACCACCCCTTTAAATAAAAGAGCGTTTTCTATAAATCACGTCCTTTGTCCTGGCGCTGACCTACTCTTCCCCCGAAGGAGTACCATCGGTGCTGGAAGGCTTAACTGCCGTGTTCGGAATGAGAACGGGTGTGGCCCTTCCGCCGAAGCACCAGGACAAAAGATGCGATTTTAGTGCGGGGAGAATGCGGATAAAAGTAACACCCGTTACTTTTCTCCCCTTGTGCCGAAGCACCATCTTTAAAGACACAAGTTTATTTAATACATAGTAGAGATATATCGCATTTAAAACTCAGCGATTTTCAAATTTCCTAATAGGATCGATTAATTAGTACACCTCGGCTAAACACATTGCTGTGCGTACACCTAGTGCCTATCACCTAGTCATCTCCTAGGGATCTCAAACGATTCCTGATCTTGGAGTTGGCTTCCCGCTTATATGCTTTCAGCAGTTATCCATTCCCGACATAGCTACCGAGCAATGCTGTTGGCACAACAGCTCGTACACCAGAGGTCAGTCCACTCCGGTCCTCTCGTCATGTTATTCCCCTATTTCTAGGAGCACAGACTATACCTTCACCCATTCCCATGAGATTGGAATTGGGGCGGTGGCGTGTTACCTGTATACTCTGTTTGTTCAAGACAAATTCAGATATATACAAGTCCGATGCATTGTTGTTAAAAATGCAAACAAGTCGTTACGGGGTCAAACCTAAATGCTCATACATCTCCTCTTTAGTTTGAGAACTACGACTCTTGTAATTCTCTCCCTTAATCACAAAAGCTAGTTCAACAACTTTTCTCAGCTGTTTTTCAGTAAGCTTCTGTATTGAATTTTTAGAAAGTATTTTACACGCTTCAATAAGTGCCTTTGTCTGCACTTCTTTGAAACGAATGAATGGCTGAAGAGCAATTAAAATTAAAAGCACTTGTCTGTAGCCATTTATTCTAAGTTCAGATATTCCATCACACCTTTGTGATACATACCCAATATTGAATACTCCTCTAATCCAATGTAGAGGTTTCTCATGGCGGGTATCTTGATAAAAGCAGATTGTTGCCATAAAGCGTATGCCACGTTTTGTGTCAGAGCGCTTCTTAATTTGCAACATCAAACTGCCGTCACCATCAAGAAATCCCGCTATATAAGATAAATGAGTTTTAGATCGACTTCCCACGGTATTACCTTAAAGAGGTTTCCGGTCCTCAAGCAAATTATATCATACAAGAACCGATAGCATGAATAATTCTAAAACCAAAAACATATGAAGGCTTCACCGTTATAGCCACGTTTTCAACATAGATTACTCTATGAAGTAGCAATTTCTTACTAGGAGCAGATCTCCTCAAGAATCAACGCCTGTAGTAGATAGGAGACCAACCTGTCTCACGCATCTCTTCACGTATTACTACGTGGATTGGACTAAACATTCACCCTTAAAATAAATTTTAATAGGGTTGCCGACATGTAGTCTCTACGGGCTGAAAAGTGAAACTTTTCAGTTCTCTTTCATTCCCTCGGTATTACCCTCTATAAAAGTAGGGTTCCACCGATATAAGTCAGCTTGATACACATACATTACTGCATGCGACCGCCGTGTTTAGGTTGTTCTATCGTTTTTTCAGGGACGAAAAAACTCGATTCTGTCGTTATGTCTGGACTCAGACGGCTTAATATTCTAATTATAAAATACTAAACGGTCTGAACCCAGCTCGCGTACCTTTTTAATTGGCGAACAGCCAAACCCTTGGCAGCTTCTGCACCACCAGGATAAGGTGAGCCGACATCGAGGTGCCGAACACCGCCGTCGCTATGGACGCTTAGGCGGTACCAGCCTGTTATCCCCGGGGTAACTTCTATCCGTTAATCTTCGGCCACATCTAATATGAACCGTCGGTTCACTATGCTCTGCTTTCGCACCTGCTCGACATGTACGTCTCGCAGTCAAGCTCCCTTATGCCATTACACTATCGGCACGGTTTCCATTCGCGCCTAGGGAACCTTAATAGACTCCTCCGTTACTTTTTAGGAGGAGAGCGCCCCACTCAAACTACCCACCAGATACTGTTCCTGTCCGTTTTTTCCGTCTAGGTTAGAGCATGCAAACGAGCAGAGTGGTATTTCACTGGCGACTCAATGTAAACCGAAATCTACACATCAAAGTCTCCCACCTATGCTACGCAACTAATTCACATACTCAATATCAAGTTGTAGTAAAGCTCCCGGGGTCTTTTCGTCCCACTACAGGTAGCCGGCATCTTCACCGGCATCGCATTTTCACCGAGCTAGTCCTCGAGACAGTTCCCCAGTCGTTACGCCATTCGTGCACGTCTGAACTTACCAGACAAGGAATTTCGCTCATGTATTCCTATCTCTACACTCCATGGACTCTATCTTATCCCTTCTCTTTATATAAAGAGGGAGGGTCACGGCGTTGGTCTCTTGTTAACCGTGTTTTGGACTACACATATATTTCTATATGGAAGGTAACTTGCGTCTCTGTTTATCCTATATAACAGTCCCAGTCCTTCACACAACAATGTAAATCATTGTGCAAACCTTAGGACCGTTATAGTTACGGCCGACATTCACCAGGGCTTACACAGCCAAGCATGAGAATCAAAGACTCTCACACCGTCCGTGCTTAACCTTCTGGCATTGGTCAGGCGTCACCCCCTATACATCCTCTTACGAGTTCGCAGGGAGCTGTGTTTTTGATAAACAGTCGCCAGGGATCTTTCGCTGCGGCCCATATTACTATGGGCAGGCCTTATTCCGAAGGTACGGCCGCTGTTTTGCCGAGTTCCTTGAGGACATTTCACTCGTTCGCCTTGGTCTTCTCGACCTATCCACCTGTGTTGGTTTTGGTACGGTCTGATTATTGCTGATGCTTAGAGGTTTTTCTTGGAAGCGTGCTCCCTTAAATTTCCATTGGCCGAAGCCTCAGGATTTCCGCTCTTCTTGGGCTATACCATCCGGATTTACCTAAATGGCACCCTAAAAGCACGGACGTAAATCCGATAATACGCTTAAGGTACTACCCTCCGTCACCCCATCGCACAATAATAAGGTCATGGAATATTAACCATGTGTCCATCGTCTCCCCCCTTCGGGATTGACTTAGGCCCGACTAACCCTTGGCTGATTATCATCGCCAAGGAAACCTTGGATTTTCGGCGTGCGGGAATCTCACCCGCATTGCGGTTACTCGTGCCAACATTCTCACTTCTGTACGCTCCACTGTGGGTTACCCCTTCAGCTTCATTGCAGAACAGAACGCTCTCCTACCGCTTATGAGTTTCATTGAGGAGGCAAACAATTTTGTTTACCAAGATAACGAAGGGTCTATGGATACGGTTGGATTTTATCCCAAAAACTGTCTGAGTAAGACAGAGTTCTAACTTTGAACCGCATCCATATACCTAATGACTAGCCATAGTAGTTCCCATCCCCATAACGCTACTAGGCCCTGCATGCATATATTGAAAACCTTGTAATTGCGCAGGAACACCATTGCCCACGCCACAAAAAACAAGACTAGACCGAAACCTAGAATAACAAAGTTCATTTGTCCCAAGTCTTCCATATACATTTATTTTATCCTTTCTATTACTACTTCCTCAATGAAACTCACAAGCCCTCAGTTTCGGTATCATACTTAGCCCCGATCATCTGCGGCGCGGGACCCCTGAATGAGTGAGCTGTTACGCTATCTTTAAAGGATGGCTGCTTCTAAGCCAACCTCCTCATTGTCAGAGGAGTCCTACCTCCTTAAGTGCACTTAGTATGAATTTAGGGACCTTAACTTGAGATCTGGGCTGTTTCCCTTTCGACCGACGGAGCTTCGCCCCCGTAGTCTAACTGCCTTGCTATTAACTTTTGGTATTCGGAGTTTGATAGGTGAGACGAGGTTTCCCCCTGTTCTCACCTTCCAGTGCTCTACCCCCAAAAGGAACACAAGACGCTAACCCTAAAGCTATTTCGGAGAGAACCAGCTATTACCAAGTTCGATTAGCTTTTCACTTCTTACCACAGGTCATCCGATGGAATTGCACGACCAACCGGTTCGGGCCTCCATGATTGTTTCCAGTCACTTCACCCTGCCCATGGCAAGCTCACTTGGCTTCGGGTCTTATACACACTACATTTATTTCGCGCTATTAACACTCGGTTTCCCTGTGGCTCCACACGAAAGTGCTTAGCCTGCAATGTACATAAACTCGTTGGCTCATTCTTCAATAGGCACGCCGTCGAGGATTTGCACCCTCTTCGACTCCTTGTAGATATACGGTTTCAGGTCTATTTCACTGTCCTCACCGGACTGCTTTTCACCTTTCCCTCACGGTACTAGTTCACTATCGATCTCTAAAAGTATTTAGCCTTACCAGTTAGTTCTGGCAGATTCACTCAAGCTTTTCGTGTCTTGAGCTACTCAAGGACAACAACAAAAGAGTTGCTTCGTTTTCACGTACGGGACTATTACCCTCTTGGGTACTGCTTCCCAGCAGTTTCTGCTAACAAAACAATTTGTAACTCCTCTTGCTATAAAAGCAAAGTTGTCGCCTTACAACCCCCGGCGCCACCTTTACCATCTGACCATACAGACAGTAAAGGTGATGTCAGGTTTGGGCTAATTCCGTTTCGCTCGCCGCTACTAAGGAAATGTGCTGAATAAACAGCTTGTTTTCTTTTCCTCCAGGTACTGAGATGTTTCACTTCCCTGGGTTTGCTCCCCTGTTAAAACAAGGGTGACCATTGCTGGCCGGGTTTCCCCATTCGGAGATCTTCGGATCAAAGGTTGCTAGGCACCTCCCCGAAGCTTATCGCAGCCACGCCACGTCCTTCTTCGCCTTTTAGAGTCTAGGCATCCACCGTATACCCTTAAATTCCCTATTAGGAAATTTAAAAACCGCTATATGAGTTTTAAATGCGATATATTTCTACTATGTAATTGTCAAAGTACGCGCATTTAGTGGACTAAAAAAACCGCTTTCTTTAAGCGGCAGATGGTTGCACACAAACGTTGCGGCTGCTATCTGCGCTCTTGTATTAAGCTAGTTTTGATATTCATAAACACGTGAGAGAAGTATACCCGCTGTGGTATAAGTGTCAATATATGCGCAAAAACACACAAACCCGCCGCCCCAAGGGGCGGCGGGTTTGTGATAATTCGTTGTGAAATGAAAGCGTCTTACTTTCGCGATACTTCCTTTCGAAGTCTGCCGATGTAGTCAGCAGCTGCGTCCTGTCCACCGAGTCCGAAAGCAAGTCCGAATCCAAGTGACAGAGCAACGATAACTCCAGTAAATAGAGTCTGTACGAATGCTGTGGCAACACCAATTTGGTCAAGTGATGCTAGGACCGCAAAGATCCAAATTGACCACTTGGTCACACTTCCTAAAAGGTTTGCAGTATCCATACCGGCAGCTTTCGCTCCACCAGTAACAACATTTTTTGCAACCTCAGCAATTACTGCAGCAACCAGCAAGATAAGTACTGCTGCGATAACGCGTGGAAGATAGAGTAATACTACCTCCTCAAGGAAGATGTTTACTTGGTTTAGATTAAGCACATCAAGTGCGGCCACCAAGAACACTACGACAGCAAACCACTTCACCAATCCTCCCAAGAATTCCCCAGAATTTAGACTAAATCCTGCGCGGTTTAGAGTATCCTCTACTCCCGCACTCCTTAGAGCATTGTCTACCTTAAGTGATGAGACAATCTGTGATACTACTCGGCTAAGTACTGCACCAACTATCCAACCAATGACGAAGATTATCAACGCCACTACGACATTTGGTACAAAACTAACGATGCCAAGCCAAAGGTCTTGAAAGGACCTTTGTAAAACTTCTGTCCATGTTTCTAATAACATATAACTATTTGTTCCCGCTCAAATAAATTGAGTAGGCGCCTAGGCTATAAAGCTTATAGAATTGTTTTTTTCTTTTAATCGACCTGTACCAATGATAACACCACGTAAATGTGTTTTTTCAACAAGGCTGTGGACTGTTTGATGGCGCAACCGAGCCACACATAGGTTGTGCTAAACAGCTTTAACTGTTTCGGTTCCTTGCCATTCACCTAATCTGTCAACAACGGTTTGGTGTGGGTAATCAAGCACGTCACGAATGAGTTTGTCATATGCGTTTAGTCTGTATTTAAATTCATTTGTTGGAAATATTGCATAGCGAAGTTCTCTGCCTATGTCGGCTTCAATACCCTTTATCGCAGTTTCCAATTTAGTCATCTTAATGTTATCTCCAACCACCAAAATGTCTATTCTGGAATCCAAGTCTTGTATAAATACCCCAGATACAATAACAAGCTTCAAAGAACCTGCCACACCGAGCTTCTTTATTATTTCATTCTGTTGAAGAGGCGCTGCATTTATTAAAAAGCTGCGAAGCGCTTGTAAGTATTTAAATTTTGGATTTAGCTTAAACCCACGAACACGTTTCTTTACTATTTTTTTACTTTCACCACTTCCGCGTTCTATCTCTTTATAAAATGACACCTTCTTAATTAAGCCTACACGCTCCATCATTCCCAACTCACTTCGCACAGAGCCAGGCGTGACACGTGCGCGCATTGCTACATCTTTATTTTCAAAACACTCTTCTTCGTTAAAAAGAAAAAGTCTTATTATTTTCACACGCGCCGCAGAGCCAAAAAGCTTTGATAAAATCTCCATGCCACTATTGTACCAGTCTTAAAAGCGAGCGCCAGATTTGACAAAAATACACCACAAACCACCAAACCAGCAAAAACCACCGCTCAATGCTTATTTACAGCATTCCCCTCACACAAAGCCCAAAAACCAAAACACATTAATTTCACGCTATAGCGTAAAATTAATGCATCATCCACTCCACTTCGATTAATCGAAGTGGCTAGTTAAAATGCCAAATAAATGACGGACGTCGGACGTCCGTCATCACCAAAAACGGCTCGCATTCTGCGAGCCGTTTTTGGTGTTTTAAAACCTTTTAGAAACTTATTTCAATGTCGCCACTCCACCAGCGCCATCAACCTTCGCCTTTATTTCATCTGCTTCCTCCTTCTTTACTCCTTCCTTAAGAACCGTAGGAGCTCCTTCCACCATGTCCTTTGCTTCCTTAAGCCCTAGTCCGAGCACTTCTTTTACTACCTTAATCACTGCAATCTTTTGCTCACCCATGCTTGTAAGCTCTACTGTAAATGAGTCCTGCGCTTCCTCTGCGTCACCACCTGCACCTGGCGCTGCCACTGCGACGGCTTGCGCTGATACTCCAAATCTTTTTTCAAGCACCTTAACAAGCTCGTTTAGTTCAAGAACACTCATGTTCTCAACCTCCTCAACTAGCTTCTTAAACTTAGCAGGTACTTCTACTTCTTCCACAACATCAGCCTTCTCCTCCTTTGGAGTCTCTTCAACAACAGGAGTGGTCTCTGTGGTTTCTTGTTTACCGTCTTCGGACGCGACTCCTTGAGAGGAATCGTCTGCAGGAGCGTCCGCTACCTCGTCTTTTTTATCTTCATCTGCCATATTAGATTTATTTAATTACTAATTATGATTTCTTTTCTGCCACACCATTCAACGCCACAACAAGTCCTGCTATAGGTGAGTTTATAACATTCACAAACTGCCCATAGAGAACCTCAAGCGGTGGGATGGACGCAATAGTCTCCATCTCCTCCTTACTCTGAAAGCGGTTTTCAAAAACACCTCCAAGAATAGCAATATTCTCTTTGTGTTTCTTAGAGAAATTGTAAATCGCGCGAGCTGGCGCAATACTATCTTCCGTAGAGTCTGTGTAAGATACTGCCACCTCACCATCGAGAGTTGGTACGTCCCCCTCAAGCTTTGCATCTTTAAGCGCGCGCCCTATAAGAGTCTTCTTTGCTACAAAGTAGCCGACATCTTGGCTCTTCAGCTCTTGTCTGATTTCGGTAGTGTCAGAAACAGAAAGCCCGTGAAAATTCACAAAGACTATAGAAGAAGCATTCTTAAACGCATTCTGCAATTTCTCTAAAATTTCAACTTTTTGTTCTTTTGTTTTTGCCATTGTCCTAAATTAAAAAACGGCCAAAAATGGCCCGGAGATTACAAAATGAATTCGACCTACTTCAAATTGTTAGTCAAAATATAGCCTCGGTAGGTCTTATGCCCACAAGAAAGCGAGCGCCTACTGTCTCCAGTCCGATAGAAGTATATTACTCATATATGTATAACTGTCAAACCCACCATAATATCTAGACGGCTCTATAAACAACTTTACCCGGCAAGTCCTGCTACGCAGACTTGCCGGGCTTTCCACCAACCTTAGACTAGCTAGCGTTAGACCCAAATGCCTTGGCGGTCATCATTCCAAGAATAAGACCGACAATCGTTGCAGCAATCCCTAGCTGCCCAGCCGGGTAATGGTACATGCTTGGCACAGGCATTAATACACCCAGAAACATGAACCCCATTACCAGCCTCCAAGGCATGTCTTTGAACTGGTTTTTGAACAACCCGTAGGTAAACCCAACAATCAACTCTAAGACTAACAATGTGACTATGGAAAATGCAGAAAGCCACACGTAATCTACAGAACTTTGACGCATGGCCAAGGCATCCGCAAAATAGCCTACAAACACCCAGTTAATGCCGAAAAAGAATACCGCAAACATGATGTTCAGGAAATACCTTAGTGGCCAAGACATCGCACTATTCGTTGTATTATCAGTCACAAGGATATCCCCCATGTTTATATCTACCGAGAACCAATCCCAGCTTCTAGTCAATTTCTACCACGTCAACCTGCCTATATCAATAAACCAGCAAATACCAACGCTCTTTGCTGGTTTATTGACACTTTCACCGTCCTCTACCCAATAGCTTGGAATCGATTAATAACTTCTAGTGGTGTTTTGAGATTAATACCTAAGTGTAGTCTTTTAGTGTTGTAGTAGGCAAGATACTCTGGAAATTTTTCATTAATGAGAGCCACGTCCACAGGG
>JADHUY010000013.1 GCA_016784305.1 Parcubacteria group bacterium | reverse complement strand
GGCGGCAAAGTTTAAAGTATTTGATGTTGACATAGAGGGAGGAGGAAAGGACCATTCAACCAAGGGTGGGTCGCGCGATGTGGCAAATCATATATCACGTGAGGTATTTGAAACGGAATCACCATATGATATTCCGTATGAGTTTTTCCTCGTAGGTGGAAAGAAAATGTCATCTTCAAAAGGCACAGGTTCATCCTCTGAGGAAATAGCGGGCACCGTACCAACAAAGATTTTCCGGCTAGCTCTTTTGAGCAAAGATATTAAAAAGGCTATCAACTTTGACCCAGAAGGCGACACTATTCCACTACTTTATGACCTATACGACAAATCAGCAGAATACTTTTGGACGAACTCTGAAGATGATGGTAGTAGACTTTTTGAACTTGCCCACGGTGGCGACACCCCAAAGGAGATGTTTCTTCCACGGTTTTCTTTAGTTGCGTTTATTGCACAGATGCCACATCTAGACGCATACGTAGAGTTTGAAAAAGACAAAGGAAGTGCTCTTACTAGTGATGAGAAAAAAGAAATAGATGAGAGGATAACGCACGCTAAAAAGTGGATTGAAGAGTACGCACCAGAGAGATTTAAATATGAGCTTCAAAAAGACTCTGTGCCAGAAGGAGCAGAGAGCCTTTCACCAGAAGTAAAATCGCTTTTGCGAGAACTTGTACGATATATCGTACAAAATGAGAGCTTGGATGGAGGAGAGCTTCATCATGAAATTCATAGGATAAGGAAGGAAAGCGATGTGGAGCCAAAAGAGTTCTTTGGTGCAATCTATCAAAGCTTCCTTGGAAGTGAGAGTGGTCCTAAAGTTGGATGGTTTCTTTCGGTGCTTGATAGAGATTTTCTAATTTCACGACTTAAAGAAGTTTCTACTTAAAATCCCAAAGTTTTGGGTCTGTTTCAAAACGTTCAAATTCTTCATCGGCGAGCCCAGGTGTGGTTGAGGTCCTAAAGTAAACATGCGCCGCAACTTTTTTACCTTTTACTACATCTTCAATCCAAAACCTATCAGCTGCCCACATATCGTCATATGGGATTTTTTCAATGCTGTGCCACTTGGGCTTCATCTCTTCTGACTCAAACAGCTCACCAGCCCAGTCCTTTAACACATATGTATGCATAAAAAACACAGGCTTTTTATTAAAGTAAAAAAGAAGCACTGCCATTTTTTCTAAATACTCCTCGCTCGCCACCAGTCCACATTCTTCTTCAAGCTCTCTTATTGTCGCCTGCTCTGGTGTTTCTCCGTCTTTAACTTTCCCACCAAATCCATTCCACTTTCCAATACCAAAATCTTTCTTTTTCATTCCAAGTAGTATTTCACTCTCCGTAATTGGAAGGCATAGAGTTGCATGCTTCATTGTTATATTTTACCAAATTAAAGACATAAGTCATGAATATTGACTCTTATATCGCTAGTGGTAATGTCTATATAGATCCATGTGGGGCGAGGAGCGTCTCAATACCCAGAGGAACTGGGTATGCAATTTTGCCAGGATAATTGGGAGAAATTATCATGCCGAATACCGCAGCTCTTCGGGCGCGTCAAGCTTCTCTGTTTATGTTAAGCGGGGCATTGTTTTTATGTTTTTCTTACGTATCCCTTAGTCAGCTAGAGTGGCTTAGTTTTCAGAAAGAAATTGACCCAAGCCTGTATACCGTCGCGTCCGCATTCCTGCTTGCGGTATCGGCACTTCTGCACATTTCCATTTGGAGGAATCCTGTTCCGGCCCTTGTAGCAGAGATTGAAAAGTTGAGCTTTCAGTGGCATGAAAAAAATTGTGAACTGAACAGTCTTCGGAGTTTCAGCACGAAATTTGTCACACAAGATTCTGTTGACAGAAATATTCAAGCGTTGGCAATTGCCTTCAACAAAACATGTGATGTTCAGGCCAAAGTTTTGGCAGAAAGCAATCGCGACGAAGGAAATAAAGAATTGGCCACAGAACTTGCGTCAGCAGGGGAAGATTTGCAAAGAAAGAAATCAGCATTTTGGGATGCAGTCAACACGGCCAAGTTCCTTGGTTTCAAGGTTAAGGGGAAGCTTTCTGATTACTTGCCTGAAGAATAAGCTGAATACAGGAATGTTAAGGCGCGGGGACCTACGGTCCCCGCGCAATTGTTTTTATACAAAGGGCAGTATTTTGATGTGGATAAGTATTCTGGTGATGGACGTCGGACGTCCATCATTTAGGGTTTTGATGGTGCAGATTTGGATGTGGATAAGTATTCTGGTAGAGTGGGAGCAAATGGCATATATTAATAACGTAGTGGGAGAAAGTGGGAGATGTTCCTTTTATACAACTTGGAAGTACTTCCGCTTAACCTGCGTAGTAACCGGGCGATGCGCCACATAGCATGTTGATTGGGGAGTACACACATAATTTAGATCCGAAAAAGCGTCTTTCGCTTCCCAAAAAATTTAAAACTGAGCTTGGCAATAAAGTTGTCATAACGCGTGGCCTAGATAACTGTCTTTTCATGTTTTCTGAAAAGGAATGGAAAGTGACAGCTGGAAAGCTTCAAGAGCTCTCCTTTGCCCAAGCGGATACACGTGGGTTTAACCGCTTCATGCTTTCAGGTGCTGTTGAGGTTGATGTGGACAGTGCTGGCCGGGTACTTGTTCCAGACTTTCTAAAAGATTTCGCAGGGCTAACTTCTAAAGTTGTTTTGGCAGGAGTTAGTGACAGAGTTGAAATCTGGGATGAAAAACGTTGGAGTGCGTACAAAGGCCGTATTGAGAAGCAGGCTGAAAAGATGGCAGAGAAGCTAGGAGAGATAGGTGCCTTGTAATAGATATGCATAAAAGCGTTTTATTACAGGAAGTTGTAGAGGGTCTTGCGATAAGGCAAGGCGAGACGTTAGTTGACGGCACGTTAGGGAGTGCCGGGCACGCAAGTGAGTTTTGTAAGTTTCTCGGCGGAAGCGGAGTCCTTATTGGGATAGATAAGGACAAAGACGCACTCACAAGGAGTAGGGAGGTGCTAAGTGGCTGTGTTTCGAAGACTTACTTACTTCAAGGCGACTTCAGGGAAATGGATTCCGTACTTCAAGGTGTGGGCATTACCGAAGTAGACAAGGTGCTTCTTGATTTAGGTCTTAGCTCAAATCAACTTGAGGAGAGTGGGCGAGGGTTCAGCTTTAAAAGAGACGAGCCACTTCTGATGACACTTTCAGACAATATTGGAAAAGAAACACTTACAGCAGAGAGGGTAGTAAATGAATGGAGTGAGGAGCAGATTGAGATTGTCATTCGTGGGTATGGAGAAGAGCGTTACTCAAGAAGAATCGCTAATGCGATAGTGGAGGCTCGCGCGGAAGCGCATATTCAAACTACTACGGAACTTGTAAAGATAATCGAGAGTGCAGTACCAAAGGTTTACAACTTTAAACGCATTCATCCAGCGACGAAGACGTTCCAAGCGCTCCGAATTGCTGTAAATGATGAAATAGATGCACTAAACGAAGGGTTACTAGTAGCTTACAGCTTACTTAAACCAAAAGGGCGCATTGCAATAATTTCATTTCATAGCACAGAAGACCGCGTCGTAAAAAGGTTCTTCAAAGACAGGCTAGAAATGCACGGTGGGACAATCCACACAAAAAAACCTATCACAGCAAGTAAAGAAGAGCTGGAGAATAATCCTAGGGCGCGAAGTGCCAAGTTAAGAATCTTTGAAAAACATGATTAAAGTAAGAATAAAAGCTCTAAAGCAGGTAAAAAAGAAGACCTTTTGGACCCTCGTTGGGCTTGTCGTTTTTCTTATGGGGGCATATAGTTATTTTCTTGGTAAATCCATTGTAAATGTTGTTGTTAGGGAGGAGGTGGAGCAGGAAATCGCTTTAGTAAACTCCGCCATTAGTGAATTGGAATTTGCATATTTAGAGAAGAAGGATACAGTGAATCGAGCGCTAGCCAGTGAACTTGGATACGTCTTCGTGCCGCAAGATAAATTTGTGGTAAAGAAGACCCTTACTGGCAAGCACTTGACTCAGAACAATGCGATCTAAATTTATAAGAAGAGTACGCCTACTTTCCCTTGGAACTCTTTTGGTTGCATTTATTTTGGTTGGCCGCCTCTACATGATCCAGATTGTTCACGGAGAAGAGTTTAGTGAGAAGGCGAACCGTCAGTATGTGAGACCAAATCAAAACCTTTTTGATAGAGGTACTATTTTCTTTAAGGATATTGATGAAAGGTTAATATCTGGTGCAACCTTACGGGCTGGCTACACAATTTCAGTGAATCCTGAAAGCGTATCGGATGTAAACGAGCTTTATAGGGAGGTTAGTAAAATACTGGATATTGATGAGGAAAATTTTGTGACGCGGGCATCAAAGACTGATGACCCATATGAGGAAGTTTATAAGCGCGCGACACTAGAGGAGGCAGAAGCTATACAGGAGCTAGATTTAAGTGGAATTAGTGTTCACAAGGAGAGGTGGAGATTTTATCCAGGGGATACTCTTGCTGCGCACACCCTTGGCTTTATTGGTTTTCAGGGTGATACGCTAGCGGGTAGATACGGGCTTGAGAGGTATTATGACGACACACTTACAAGGACTGGAAGTAATATTTATGTAAATTTTTTTGCTGAGGTCTTCTCAAATCTTGGCAAGACATTATTTAAAGGAGCTCCTCGCGAAGGTGACCTTGTTACAAGTATTGAGCCGTCAGTACAACTACAGCTTGAGAGAATTGTGGACGGCATTTCAGAGGATTGGAACTCAAATACAAGTGCCGGTATAGTCATAAATCCGCAGACAGGCGAGGTATATGCGATGGCAGTCAATCCATCTTTTGACGTAAATAACTTCTCACAGGAAGAAAGTAGTTCAGTATTCACGAATCCGCTTATTGAAAATGTCTATGAAATGGGCTCAATAATGAAGCCACTTACCATGTCGGCTGGTATTGACTCAAGTGCAGTGACCGCAACTACCACGTACTATGACGCTGGCTTTATTGATTTAGATGGATACACCATATCAAACTTTGACGGAGAGGGGCGCGGACGTGTGTCTATGCAAGAAGTACTTAATCAGTCACTTAATACTGGAGTAGCTCATGTAGTTGATACTATGGGCACAGATGTGTTTCGTGATTATCTCTATGGATTTGGCGTAAATACTGAGACTGGGATAGACCTTCCGGGTGAAGTTGCTGGGCTTACCAAAAACTTAGAGAGTCCCAGAAAACTTGAATATGCGACAGCAGCCTTTGGACAAGGTATTGCTCTTACTCCTATTGCAACCGTTCGAGCGCTTTCAACTCTTGCAAATGGCGGTGTGCCGGTGACTCCGCATGTTGTAAGCGAAATAAAATATAAAACAGGGCTTACGAAGAAGCTTTCTTTTACAAAGGGAGATAGGGTGCTATCTGAGGACTCAACCGAGGAGATAACTCGCATGCTTGTTGAGGTGGTGGATGAGGCGCTTTTGGGTGGTACGGTAGCACTTCCAAATTATAGTATTGCGGCAAAAACCGGTACTGCACAGATTGCGAATACCGGGGAGCGAGGTTACTATGACGATAGGTTTCTACATTCATTTTTTGGCTATTTTCCTGCGTATGACCCCCAATTCCTCATTTTCCTAATGACTGTTGAACCAAAGGAAGTAAAGTATGCGTCGCAAACCCTTACTCATCCATTTATAGACACTGTTAAGTTTTTAATTAACTATTACGAGGTTCCACCAGACAGATAGGTAGTACTGAAGAGTGTATGAAAGCAATTTTAAAAAACATCGTAGTTTCAATTCTTACTCTTGAGGCACGCTTAGTGCTTTATAAGTACAAACCGCAGATTGTAGCCGTAACGGGAAATGTTGGTAAGACCTCCACGAAGGACGCAATTTATTCTGTTACGAGCTCTCGTTTTTTTGTGCGGAAAAGCGAGAAAAGTTTTAATACAGACGTTGGTATTCCACTTACAATATTAGGATGCCAAAATGGCTGGTCTAATCCGTTAGTGTGGGTGAAGAATATTGTTGAGGGTTTTTTTCTTATTCTTCTTAAAAATCACTATCCAGCTTGGCTTGTGCTTGAGGTTGGCGCAGATAAGCCGGGGGATATAAAATCTGTGGCTAAGTGGCTAAGACCTGATGTGGTGGTGGTCACGCGTATTCCAGATGTGCCTGTTCACGTTGAGTACTTCGATGGGCTAGATGAACTTATAGAAGAAAAAAGGGCACTGGTTTCTTCACTAAAAGAAGGCGGTCTTTTGGTATTAAATGCTGACGATGTAAATACGATAAAATTTAAAGAAGACACGCGTGGCAGGGTTATTACTTATTCAATGCTTGAAAGAGGTACGGTAAATGCTTCTAAAGATGAGATTCATTACAAAAAGGGCCTACCAGTTGGACTCACTTATAGAGTAGACTACGGTGGTTCTAGTGTCCCTATAAAAATTGAAGGTAGTGTGGGGCGCCAACAAATCTATTCCACACTTGGTGCGGTAGCTGTTGCTGTAGGGCTAAACATTGATTTAGTATCAATCGGGAATGCACTTGAACTTCATGTAACACCTGTTGGACGCATGCATATTCTTGAGGGAATAAAAAGCACGACTATTATTGACGATAGCTACAACTCATCTCCTGCAGCACTTTTAGAAGCTCTTCTTGCGCTAAAGCGATTAGAGACATCAGGAAGGAAAATTGCGGTACTTGGCGACATGATGGAGCTAGGGGTGCACACAGCAGAGGAGCATAAAAAAGGTGGCAAGCAGGCGGCAGAAACAGTGGACATACTTCTTACAGTCGGAGTAAGAGCGAGGCATTTTGCAGAAGGCGCACTAAATGCCGGCATGAGTGAGAAGAACATTTTTCAATATGACAATTCAGAACGCGCGGGCAAAGAGCTAGAATCCTTACTTTCCGAAGGTGATGTGGTTTTGATAAAAGGTTCGCAATCCCCAAGGCTTGAGAAAACCGTGCTTGAAGTTATGAAGCACCCAGAAAGACGCGAGGAGCTTTTAGTAAGGCAGGACAAAGAGTGGGAGAGGCGGTAGATCACGTTAAAAAGTAAAGGGCCGACATACGTGATGCCGGCCCTTTACTTTTTGCGACACTAATGATGGGGTTGGTTAAGAAAACTATGCATGAGCAGATGTTGAAGAATTTTGGGGAAATTGATTACTTGTAATAGTCATCCTTCAGCTCGCTGGGTTCGTCAAAAGAGTTGTAATCAGTAAACAGTTCTTCACCCGCAACAATGTCTCTTATGGCATAGTAATTATTGTCGTCCTTCCTTAAGGTTACGTTAGGTTTTTTGGAATGATTGATATACCAAACTATCCATAAGTGATTAAATTCCTTAGGTGCTCTACATTTTCCGTCTCCGAGTTCAATAATAAAGTGCTTGAGCTGCTCGGGAACGTCGTTTACGTCCATTGTACGCGCTTCTCCTCCTTCAGGCATCAGGGCCAATTTTGTGCCTGCTGAAATATTATGGATAGCATAAATACCTATACCTCCGTCAGGTATAGATGAAAGCTTGAGGACAAAGGAAAATTCATTTGTTACGTTTTTCATGTATTAGGAATATAACACGACCACGATTCAGATCCTTGAGGGTAGAAACTTGCCACCAGTGTCTTATTCATGACCTGTATCGGGGCGTACCTCGAACTTGTGAAGCACTCGTAAGATACATTAAATCATAAATCTAAAAATAGACGGGGCATACTTGCTTGTAAAAGCAGAGGTATGCCCCAGTGTGGTTTTTAGGCTGCAGTTGCTCGGTTTCCTCTGATGCGCATATTTATTGGTTTATCCAACTCTTTTGCCCACCGACGGCTCCTATGAGCAGCTTTAAGCTGTGCCCTAAGTACTTTTTTGAGAAACCTTTCTCTTGGGGTTTCCTCAGGCGCTTGAGCGATCTTCCTTTCAAGCGGCTTTACACGCCGAGCCGCTTCCCGAGTCGTGGCTGTTGGCATTTCTATCTCACCTCCAAACTCTCATGGCCACTACTTGTGCAAGTGTATATCATTTTTACTTATTTACTAAATAGATAAAATGGTGGATACATCAAACCTCGGGCAAAAAGTTATTTCGGCTCCAGTTCCAAAGAACTGGGTGCATCTCAACAGGTGTGACCTTACTCCCATTTAATAGGTCTTTCCATATCTCTGCGACCTCAAGCGGGGACGATGTTTCTTTGGACAAGCCGAGTTTTATTGAACACTGCAAAACGTGCGTATCAGGAATGACTGAAATCTCCTGCATATTTTTGAAATTGGCATCTGTATAGTGCGATAAGATGTATAACCAGTAGTTCGCCATCTTTGGGCCACTAATATAAGGAAAGTCCTTTTTCATATCTTGCTGGATGATCTTGTGGATCTCGGTTACGTCCCATTTGCCAGATTTTAGTAACTCTCGTGGGTCATCTTCAAAATGTTCATGTAAGGTTTTTGAAATAGTCATCCAAATATCAGTATGTTTATTACGTTGTAAGCCCAGCTTATGTTTTAGTATGTCTTCTTGGACTTTTTCACGAGATTGCTTTGAGACTTCCTCAGGGAGGAAAAGGTATCTGGTCTTTGGGTCTTCATAGGTTTTTAGAGCGGCAGCCCACATTGCCGGCGAACTTCTTTGAAAGTTGATAGAAGGCGGCAATGTAAAATACAGATAGTTTTCGCGACTGTCTGTAGGGAACCCAGGATTTACCTCGTGGTTAGAAAGCGCGGGAATCTTCCCGTCTTTAAATAACCCATGGAGTTTTAAAACACGTCCAAGTTGATGTTTTTTATTCACGCTAAAAGTATACCAAAAGGTCTGTACCTTAGAGGACGACTAAAATCTCACCAAATTGTTAATTTCCAGTCAATACGTATAATTCCTGTAGAACCGCATAATTCAAGTTATCTCGACTTGGAGCAAATGAAGCACAGGAGCGTAACATGCGACAGGCACTACTAACGATAGGGTCCATTTATGGACTGCTGGTACTTCTTCATTCAAGCGACATGAATCCATTGTGGCTATGGGATTGGTACTTCGCTACAGTTGGAGGATGGTTAAATGCGCATCCATTGGTTTGGCTAATAAATGTGATTATTGCCATTGGCATAATTGGCTTGACAAAGGTGTTTGGAGATCGCGATTGCGCCCAATGACCGAACCGCACATCGGAGAACTGCCCCCCAGTTCTTGGTGGGGCGGTTTTCTGCTTTTAGACCTAGAAACCAGCCACCCCCGCCAACTCACCCAGTCTACTATCTACATTGAATAAGAGAGACCATAGAGTAGGTCGAACATTACCAAAGTAACTATTCAACGCTTATGGAGCAAAACGAATGGATTAACCCAATATCAGACTGCAACCCTAACCAGCAAACAAGCAGAAGGGATGAAATATACATCATCCTTAGGGAAGCACTAGAGGAAGTGGAGAACACTAGAGATGTACTCCGTGACCTAGGTAGGGCACTTGATCGATGTTTCCGTTTAGGAAAGACTGACTAGTGATATTCCATCGATTTCCATGATAGGGTCACCTTAAAAGCAAATAGGCTGACGTGTGACCCTACGAGAAAGGGGAATCGTCCCGCTTTTTCTAAGTCGCAATAATCTTGTGGCGCAGGTTCGTAACTCGCTACGCTCTCAACGACCTCCTGCACGGGCTCGCCTGTTTGCTCAAGGAAAATCGCAAAACATGACTCCGCCTTCACAAATCGCCAAAGAGCAAAGCAGTTTGCTCTTTTAAAAAACAACCTCCCATGAGAATGAGAGGTTGTTTTTTACGATTTGTGACCCTACGGGGAATCGAACCCCGATTGCCGCCTTGAGAAGGCGATGTCCTAACCGTTAGACGATAGGGCCTTAATGCTCAATTTTACTATACTCAGCTCAAATTACACGAACTCTGCATCAAGACATCGCCTTCTAGAAGGCTTATCTTATCACCTCGTAAACATCAGCAATTTCCTCGCTCCCTCGGAACCAGATGAAATAGAAAGCAGTTTCTATTTCATTCCAATAACTCCGACTCGCTCCGCTCGCTGGACTGCTGTTTGTTGCCAATCGCCAAGCTCTTGGACAAACAGGGAGCGTTAGACCTGTCCGCCAATCGGCTGGAACCTCAAGGCGACTGACAGGCGGGCGATAGGGCCGTCTATATTTAAGTGCGAGAATTATACAATGAGTTTAGGGAAATGGCTAATGTGAGCCAAACTTTCTATAGGCTACTTGTAGTTTACATTGAATATGATTTAATTTTATAAACTTGTATGTGTTGGATTTAGAGATGGAGGCTAAGATGAGATGGTTAATCTACTTCCAATTCGCTGATTTCTACACTTTTGCATTCGTGTGTCTGGTCGTGTTGTATTATTTTGACCGGACTGTTATATATGCATTTCCTATTGTTCTATTATGTGTGGTTAGGGATATACTACTACAGTCCAATCGCACTAGCGGAAAATAAATCGAGGCCGTCGCGTAACTGTTGGCGGTCTTTGATTTTCTACAGCTTAGTAAAGGTAAGAGCAAAATTTATGCAATAATATCTTCTAATGGATCCAATTTTATCAATTGCACTCTTTGGAGTTGGCTTTTTTATTTTAGTGAAGGGCGCGCAGGTTTTAGTAAACGGCTCGGCGTCCATTGCAAAACTTCTTGGTGTCTCTACTTGGTTTATAGGGGCGGTCGTAGTAGGAATCGGCACATCTCTTCCTGAATTTGCTATTAACCTTGCGTCTGTTTTTGATGGTGAAAGTATCGGTCTTGCTACGATAATTGGAAGCCACACCTTCAACACTCTATTTTTACTTGGATTTGTGTCAGTTATAGCCCCACTTACTATAAGGCATGGCTGGATAGCTCGTGATGTGCCAATCAACCTAGTGGTAGTTTTAATCGCTTCTGCAGTAATACTATTTCCACTTTTTGGCTCTGACATAAATGGCATTTCTCGCTATGAAGGTTTTGTTCTTCTAGGCTTACTTATAGTCTGGTTTATCTTTATGTTAAAGAGAAGGGCATCTGTTGGTGAGGAATCAGTGTACAGAGTATTTACTGTGCTTAACTCAATATTTTTTATTCTTCTTGGTTTTGTAGGGGTGTTTATTGGAGGACGTTGGGTGGTAAGTGGGGCGGTGACTATAGCGGAGCTAGTCAACTTAAGCCCGGCCTTTATTGGTTTTACCGTGGTAGCAATTGGCACATCTGTACCAGAGTTCGCAGTCTCAATTGTGGCCGCAATAAAGAGGCAGCCCGGGCTAGCAATTGGAAACATTCTTGGCTCAAACATATTCGGGCTCTTTGGTGTACTTGGAATGACTGCAATCATTAGGCCAATAGTGGTAGCACCAGAGATACGCTTTGATATTTTTGCGGCGCTTATTGCAGCACTTATTTTCACTGTCGTAGCAGTACTAATGGGAAAGAAGTATCACATATCTCGCGCGGAAGGTGTTCTTTTAATGGTAGCGTACGTCGTCTATTTCATTTTCTTAATTATTCGCGGTTAAGAAGTTTGATATACTTCTCACATGAGACTTTCAATAAAGGATTTTAAGGGAGTTAGTTTTTCACAAAATACACGCACACTTTATCTAAACAGATTGCTCATGCAGGTGGCATTTGGAGTGGTGAGTATCTTTATGCCGATTTTCTTTTATCAAGAGTTCGGTGGCTCCTTTGCAATGGTTGCCTTAATATATGCTCTTATATATCTAGGACACATGTTTCTGGCTCCAGTTGGAGCTATGCTTTTTAAATATATAAGCCTTCGCATGTCCATGCTTATTGGAGTGCCTTTTGCACTTTTCTCCTTGCTATCGCTTGCGTTTTGGAGTGTGAACCCATGGACATTTTTAGCGCTCCATATATTTTTCATTGTAATTTATAAAGTTCTTTATTGGGTACCGTACCATGTAGACTTTTCACTTTTTTCAGACAAAAATGCACGTGGCCGACAACTCTCTGTACTCCTTAACCTATCTTCTTTGGTGGCTGTTATAACCCCTATTGTGGGGGGTTTCTTTATTGCAAAATATGGATTTGACGCGTCATTTGTACTCGCTGCATTTTTCTTCACTCTTTCTATTCCACCACTTTTCTTTATACCGGCCATTCGTGAGAAATATGAGTTTGGATACTTTGAAACTTTTAAAAAACTATTCTCCAAAAAACAAAGACCACTTTTTCTTGGCTATGCAGGCGATGGTGCACAAAGCACTGTTACCGCTGTTGTGTGGCCAATATTCATTTTCTTAATTTTTGATGGGGGCCTCACGACCGTCGGGCTCGTAACTGGTGCCACATTTGCCGCTATTATATTCATCCGTTTTTTGGTAGGAGATCTATTTGATAGATGGAGTCACAAAAAAGTTTTAACTACTGGCTCTATCATCATAATGTCTGGTTGGCTTATAAAAGTATTTGTTGAAACTGCTTTTCAGGTTTTCCTTGTGGACACATATCACAGTGTTGGACGTGCTGTAAATAGACTCTCACTTAATGCCAACATGTACGACCATTCAGCAGACAACGGGCATTACGTCGATGAATTTACGACACTGCGCGAGATGGCTCTTGGTGTAGGGCGCATTCTAATGCTCGCTCTCGCCGCTCTTTTTGTTGCGTTTCTTACCATTAAGGCGGCGTTTATTGCTGCAGCATTTTCTGCACTTCTTGTAACTCTCTTAAATAGACAAATTCATGTTGAATAATGAGGAAGTTATTCTAATAGACAAGCCAAAGGGTATAACTTCATTTGACGTAATACGAAAGCTCCAAAAAGAGTTGGGTATTAAAAATATAGGCCATGCCGGTACGTTAGATCCACTTGCGACCGGGCTTTTGATAATTGGAGTTGGCAGTGGTACTAAAAAGTTAAACGAGTATTTAAAACTTTCAAAAGTTTACTGTGTAGATATTTTAGTAGGGGAGAGCAGGACCACGGGAGATTTGGAAGGAGAAATAATAGAAGAAGCAGAAGTAACTGAGCTAGACGAAAAAAAAGTAAAGGAAGTACTTAAAGGAATGGTAGGCACACTTAAGTTGGCGGTGCCAAAGTACTCCGCGATAAAAGTAGATGGTGAACCCCTTTATAAAAAGGCGCGCCGAGGTGAGAGCTTTAAACCACCCATAAAAGAAATGGTTGTACATTCCGCAAAATCATACGATGTATCGTATGATTCTGAAAAAAAGCGGGCAATAGTGAAAGCAGAGTTTAATGTAGGAAGTGGCACGTACATTCGCTCGCTTGCAGAGGAGTTTGGAAGAAGAATCGGATACCCTGCGACAGTAGCAGAGCTTAGGCGAATTAGCATTGGAGATTTTAAAGTGGAGGACGCACAAAATTTAGACTCAAATTAGTCCCTCTCACTTTCTACTCCATGGAGTAGAAAGTGAGAGGGACTTTAGAGGTGTAAATCAAAAAAACGCCCCTTTGTTTTGGTAGCGTTTTTCTTCGTTATTAGATGAGCGGGAAGCCTCCCAGTTCCCGCTCACCTAATCTTTCTCACCAATTCGTTCGGCCCAATATTGTTGGAATTCTTCTGGACTAGGCCGGTGTTTCTTCTTGGATGACGTACTTCTTTCTACACTTTGTTCAGTCAGCCTCGCCTCTTTGCGTTTTTCAAAAATTGCAATTGATGCAAGTTGCATGGCGTAGACGTAGTCGCGTGCCGAAACAAGATGGGTGACATCGTCAATCTCAACGGTGACTGACTTGGTCGGCTTTTCGTGGTCTCTTGGCAGCTCATTTCTTTTGCATGTGAACTTAACAACCGCCGATGAACCACGACGCACTCTAACAGATGCTTCGAATTCAGTTACATCAAATGCATACATGTGACGTGTCCTTCGATTCATGGATTACCTGCCTATTTATACCAAGAAAGATAGGGTTTGTCAATCAAAATTTGCGACCCAACCGGTTGGATCGCAAATTTTAGCTTACATATTGATATTTACATTGATGGACGTCCGACGTCCATCATTTTTGGTTTTAAAAAAGTCCTTCTACTACGCTTTTTACATCTCCTCCGTCTGCATTTGCTCCAAGCTCTTTCACCCCATTAGAGTGCTACGCTTCTAACGGGGCAAGAAGTGCTTAACCAAACATTGATTCAACGACCTTTTTAACTAAATTTCCGTCCGCATTGTTTTTTAGTTCTGACATCACAGCGCCCATTAGCATGCCCATTTTTGCCTTATCATCTATTTTAAGCTCCGCTTTCTTCGCTTCTGCAACTTTCCTTATCTCATCAACTCCCATTGTTTCTGGCATGTAAAGTTGAAGTACCTGCAGCTCTTCTTCTTCGGTTTCAACTAAGTCCTCACGTCCGCCTTTCTTAAACTGTTCAATGGAGTCCTGCCTCTGCTTTACCGCCCTTTTAATCACCACAAGAACCTCTTCGTCAGTTAGTTCTTCATCGGGCTTTCTTTTTTTTGCAACTAGTTCATTCGTGAATGCAGCAACAAGGCCTCTAAGTACACGCAGTTTTACTTCTTCACGCGCCTTCATAGCATCTGTCATTTCAGCTCTAATTTGTTTTTGTAACATTGTGGAATTGTACCAAGAGGATGGTGCTTAGCAACTGTTATAATATTTGGATGATATGGAGTAGCAGTAGTTTAGAGGAGATTATATCAAATTTAAACACAGATATAAATATTGGTCTTACTGGAGAAGAAGCGAAAAAAAGACTCGTTTTTAACGGCAAAAATGAGCTTATTTCAGATGAGCGATTTGGACTACTTAAAAATATATTTAAGCAGTTTAAGAGTCCGCTTGTTCTCATTCTTCTTATCGCCGGATTCGTAACACTCTTTCTACACGAATATCTAGATTCAACGGTTATTTTTATAGCAATTCTTATAAACGTGGTTATTGGAGTATTTCAAGAGGGCAGGGCTTCAAAAGCTTTTGAGGCATTAAATAGCTCACAAGAAAGATACGCCACTGTAGTTAGAGATGGAAAAAAAGTTGTACTAAGCACAACCCTTCTTGTGCCAGGAGATATAGTAGAGCTTATAGGTGGCTCCTATGTACCAGCTGATATACGGCTTACCGAAGAAAAGAATCTCTCTATAAATGAGTCTGCACTTACTGGGGAGTGGGTAGCTGTTAGTAAGAGTTCGGATGACGTGGTTCAAAACGAAAAAACCAAAGCACTTGCAGAGCAAAGAAACATGGCTTGGATGGGCACACTAGTCTCACATGGTTTTGGGAAGGGTGTTGTGGTTTCAACCGGAATGAAGACAGAGGTTGGCAAAATAGCTAAGCATCTCCATAAGCACATTTCCAGAAATACCCCGCTTCAGCAGAGTGTGAGGAAGCTTGCTAGTTTTTTGGTTTATGCAATTGGCGCTTCTGTCATCGCCATAGTGGCCATTGGACTTTTCCGCGGGTTGCCACTCTCTGAAATGCTTCTTATTGCAATTGCTATTACAGTAGCCGCTGCTCCTAGCGGACTTCCAGCGGCGGTGACAATAGTCCTTGCGCTTGGTATGGAAGAGATTCTTAAGAAAGGCGGGCTGGTGAGAAATCTTCTCGCGGCAGAGACTCTCGGCTCAACGACAATCATCTTAACTGATAAGACTGGAACTCTAACTGAAGCAAGAATGAAATTGCACGGTCTACATACTTTGTGGGGTATAGGAAGAAGTGTAAAAGAAGCCAAGAAAGAAAATATAGACCTACTTCAAATGGCGGTACGCGCATCGGATGCTTTTACTGAAGGAGTGGTGGATAAAGATGGAAAATTAAGCATACATGGCAGACCAATTGAAAAAGCAATAATGGCAGCAGGGATTGACGCAGGTCTTTTAGAAGGTGGACAGGGCGGGGAATGCCCACGACTGGACTTTCTCCAGTTTGAATCAAGCAGGCGCTTTGCAGTATCTCTTAATAACTGCAATGGCGAATCTGAAAATACACTTTACTTCAGCGGAGCTCCAGAGGTACTTCTAGCGCATTCTACATATGTGTATGAGAAAGGGCAGAGACGAGCAATAACAGATGGCGAGCGCAAGAAGTTTCTGGATACACAAAATACTCTAAGTGGGGACGGACTTCGCTTTATTGGAATTGCAATGAAAAAAGTAGAGGTCAAGAAACTGCCTGAATCTTTTGATGAGGAAAAGGGTATGACAGAGAAGCTTACGTTTGTTGGGCTACTTTCATTTATTGACCCTATTCGGGAGGATGTCCCAGCGGCAATTAAGACCGCACAAATGGCAGGAGCGCACGTGATGATGTTAACGGGCGATAACCCAGAAACCGCTAGAAACATTGCAGTCTCCGTTGGAATAGCTGAGGCGGGTGAGGAGGTTCTCCGCGGGGTAGATATTGAAGATTTAACAGACAAGGAGCTGTTAAGTGAGCTTAGTAGGGTAAACATATTCTCACGTGTGCTTCCTGAGCAAAAGCTTCGCATTGTTAAAGTTCTTAGGAGCTCTGGAGAAGTGGTAGCAATGACAGGTGACGGAGTAAACGATGCGCCGGCGCTCCGGAGTGCTGACATTGGTGTTGCCGTAGGGAGTGCAACGGAGGTTGCAAAAGAGGCATCTGACTTAGTCCTTCTTAACAACAGCTTTTCTATTCTCACAGAGGCAATAGCAGAAGGGAGACGCGTAATAGATAACTTAAAGAAAATAATAGCGTACCTTCTTTCAACTGGGTTTAGTGAAATGATAGTAATAGGAGGGGCGCTCGCAGCAGCAGCGCCTATTCCATTTCTTCCAACACAAATTCTGTGGGCTAACATTATAGAGGAGGGCTTTATGAGTTTTGCTTTTGCGTTTGAGCCACGGGCAACGGATGTGATGAGGCGGGACCCGCGCTCAAGCAAGACAAAACAACTTCTTACAAAGGACATGAAGAAGATAATTTTCATAATAGCTACAATTACTGGAGTTTTTCTTCTTATTCTTTATTTCTTACTTCTTAGAATTGACATTCCAATTGAAGAAGTAAGGACGCTTATGTTCGCAGCACTGTCTCTAGACTCTATTTTCTTTGCACTTTCATTTAAAGACCTCCGATTACCGATATGGCGCATCCCACTATTTTCAAACCGCTATCTCCTAATCTCGCTCGGAGTAAGCATGTTTTTCTTAGTCTCAGCTCTTACATTTCCTCCACTTCAGAAGCTTCTTTCTCTAGTGCCACTTAATTTCGGCGAGATACTATTTCTGGTTGGTGTAGGGTTGTTCAACCTTATGATAATAGAGCTTGTTAAATACCTTGTATTTAGGGGCGAAAAAAGGAAACTTTAAAAGATGCTAAAATAGAGCAATGTCAAATTTTCTTATAATATTTGTAGTAGTGGCCTTCCTAATAAATGCGGTGGCTCTTTTTGCTCTTTTTAAACGAAAGCCAACAAATGAAAGCGGAGAGGGCATGCTTTTAATGCAAAAAGAAATGCAGGAGCTTAGAAATAGCATGGACAGGAAAATGGGGGAGACGAGTGATAAGTTGTACGAGTCGCTTAAAACGCAGTCCTCACATAGCCAAGAGGTAATAAAGAGCATGCATGAGCAACTTCGCGCTGTTACAAAAGAGATATCTGAAGTATCGGAGTCAAATAAAAAAGTTTTTGACGTAGGCGAGCAACTCCAAAACCTTGAAAAGGTACTTAAGCATCAAAAACAAAGAGGCAATCTAGGTGAGGCATCTCTTCAACTTGCTCTTGAAAATATTCTTCCGGCAACTGCATTTAAGATGCAGTATCAGTTTCCTGACAACGAGACAGTGGACGCTGTGGTTATTACAAAGGACGGAATGATACCAGTTGATGCAAAATTTTCACTTGATAACTATCGCAGATTAGTAGAGGTAGAGGACGATGTGCAAAGAGAAGCTCTTGAAAAGGAGTTTAAAAATGACCTTAAAAAACGTATTGATGAGACGGCAAAGTATATAAAGCCAAAAGACGGGACTCTTCCTTTTGCTTTTATGTATATTCC